>JANORU010000197.1:0-10061 GCA_031415475.1 Hyphomicrobium sp. | reverse complement strand
TTGCCGGTCTAAAGCGTCAGGTATGTGCCCGGTCGATCAGCTTGTTCGAACGCATTGTTGCCCCTCACCCTACCCTCTCCCCGTAAAGGACGGGGAGAGGGGATTCTGGCACAGCCCTCCGCCTCGGTCTTCGCCAGATCGATGGATTGCAAGAAGACGAGATCGGCAAACTGACCGCCGCCCGTAACACCCGCCCGTTCCGCGATATCGACGATCTCTGGCTTCGATCCGGCGTGCGCCGCGCCACGCTCGATAAGCTCGCTGCCGCCGATGCGTTCCGCTCAATGGGTCTCGACCGCCGTCAGGCGCTTTGGCAGGTGAAGGCGCTCGCCAATGCCCCGCCGCTGCCGCTGTTCGCCCACGCCGACGCCCGCGAAACGCACGACGCCGTTCACGTTGCCTTGCCTGAGATGCCAGTGAGCGAGCACGTCATCAACGACTATCAAACGCTTCGGCTGTCGCTCAAAGCCCATCCAATGAGCTTCCTGCGCGAACACCTGACGGCCGAAAAAATCGTCCCGTGCGACCGCCTGCGCGCCATGAAGGACGGCGCCTACGTGCGCGTCGCCGGCGTCATTCTCGTGCGCCAGCGGCCGGGCTCAGCCAAGGGCGTGGTCTTCATGATGCTCGAAGATGAAACCGGCGTCGCCAACGCCGTCGTCTGGCCGAAGACGCTCGAACGCTTCCGCAAAACCGTCATGCAGGCGCGCCTGATCCTGGTCACCGGTCGCATCCAGCGCCACGAGGACATCATCCACGTCGTCTCGCAATCTCTCGAAGACCGCAGCGACATGCTGATGCTGCTCTCGGAGTGGGCGGCGGATACGAAACTGCCGCTCGCCAATGCCGACGAAGTGGTGAGCCCCGGACCGGACCCATCGGAGACAAACGGCAGCCGCCACCCGCGCTGGCAGCCCAAAGCCACTCCCAAAACCACTGGCCGCCCGCGCCCGCTGCACCCGAGAGGCGAGCGGGTCATCCCCAAGTCGCGCGATTTTCATTAGCGGTTCAGGAAAAAGCGCCCACAATCCGGGACATGACGCCCAACCGTGTCACTCAACGGCCACGGAACGCGAGGGAACTGGCCTGACCCGGCGCGGCAAGAGACTTTCTTTGCTAACCTGAAGGTGGCCGTTTCCGCATCCCCCCGGTTTGCCCTGGGCGGGAGGCCGTTAAGTGTCACGACGCCGAACCCCGTTGAAGACCCAGTTGATGGAGTATCCCCGATGTCAAAAGTCCGTTTGATTGCCGCGGCCCTCGCCGCCATCACGCTCGCCGCCACGCTTGTCCCCGCTTCGCTCGAAGCCGCCAGCGAACACGAGATCACCGTCGCCATCACCAAGATCAAGGCAGTCGGCCGCGCCGACACCTATTCGAAGGGCGACTTCTACGCCAAAGTGACCATCGATGGCGTCATGCAACAGACCCAGTTCATCCGTCAGGATTCGGAAGTGACGCCGGATTGGAAAATCACCAAGGCGGTGAAGCCCGGCTCTGCCATTCCGGTCAAGATCGAAATCCTCGACAAGGATGTCTCCAAGGACGATCCGATCGACATCAACCGGCTCGGTTCCAAACGCGACCTGGACTTCACGGTCAACACCAAGAAGTGCCGCGTTGGCGGCTTCGCCAACACCTATAAGTGCGGCCGAACGATTTCCCGCACCGGCGATGAAGACAAGAATGCCGAACTCTCGTTCGTGGTAACGGTCAAGAAGTAAGCAGACATACCACGACACGTCAAAGCGGCCGGGTGAGCGTGTGCTCCCCGGCCGTTTTCATTTCTCGACCTTGGTGCTGACCTCCGCGCCCTCCACACCCATGAACACCGCGAGAATGCGCATCGGCTCCGAGCCTGAGTTGCGGCCATTGTGGGCAACGGTCATGGCTTCGAGAAGCGCGTCGCCGGCCTTGTACGTGCGGCGGCCCTTGTCGCCATAGTCGACGGTCAATTCGCCGTCGAGCACATAGCCGAAGGCCGGCACGCCATGGGTATGCCACCCGGTCTCGTCGCCGGGCATCAGCGTCAGGATAGCAGCCGTCACTTTGGCAGGCACGCCCTCGGGATAGTTGACGGTCTCGCCCGTGACAGTTGTGCCCGCCGACAAAAGCGGTACCAGACGCGGCAGCGGCGCCTCAGCCCCGGCGCGACGCGCAACTGCAAAACCCGCCAATCCAGCGATAACACAGAGCCCAACGACAGCAATCGGTGACACACTCTTGCGCGACAACGGACTTACAGGCATCGAAGACCCCCTGGACATGCAACGCCGACACTTAAACGCTCCACTGAGGCTGCCTGCTTTGTTCGCTATCCGCAATATCAAGACCGTCGGCATCGCGATCGCGGCGCTGATCGCCTACGCTGCACCGGCAACGGCCGAACCGAACCGGCTGCAGTTCGAGCCCGAAGGCGCCAGCGGCTGGTTTTCACAACCTGTTGCCCGCGCCTCCCGCCACATGATTTCGACGGCGAGCGTCCAAGCATCCGAGGCCGGCCGCGACATGCTGCGCGCCGGAGGATCGGCGATCGATGCCGCCATCGCTGCTCAGCTCGTACTCGGCCTAGTCGAGCCGCAGTCGTCTGGCATTGGCGGTGGCGCGTTTCTTGTTCACTGGGATGCCAAGCAGAATTCGCTAACCGCCCTTGACGGCCGCGAGACAGCGCCCGCCACGGCCAAGCCGGATCGGTTCTTGAAAGACGGCGCACCGCTGCCGTTCGTCACGGCGGTGCGCTCGGGACTTTCCATCGGCACGCCGGGCGTCGTTCGCCTGCTCGAAGAGGCCCACAAAGCCCATGGCAAGTTGCCGTGGGCGAAGCTGTTCGAGCCGGCCATCCGGCTCGCCGAAGACGGCTTCGAAGTCTCGACGCGCCTGCATACGTTGTTGCGGTTTCAGGGCCGCGACGGATTTTCGCCGGCCGCACGCACCTATTTCTTCACTGAGCAGGGCAGCGCCCTGCCACACGGCCATCTGTTGAAAAATCCCGCCTATGCCGCAACTCTGAAAGCGATAGCCGGGAACGGCGGCGGCGCGTTCTACTCGGGTGCCATTGCCGAGGCCATTGTCGCCGCTGTCCGCGATGCTCCGAACGTCAGCGGCGATCTCTCCGCCGCCGATCTCGCCGCCTACTCTGTCAAATCGCGCAGCACAGTCTGCGCGCCCTATCGAACCACGAAGGTTTGCAGCATCGGACCGCCGTCGTCGGGCGGCGTCGCGATTGCACAAATCCTGACACTCCTCGAACCGTTCGATCTTGGCACAACACCCCTTTCGCCACGCGCCGTGCACCTCGTCGCCGAGGCTGAAAAGCTCGCCTACGCCGACCGCGACCGCTACCTCGCCGACCCGGATTTCATCTCCGTGCCTGCCGGCCTCACCGATCCGTCGTACCTCGGCGAACGGCGCAAGCTCATCAACCCCGATTCGGCGATGGCCAAGCCCAAGCCGGGTGATCCGCCGGGCCAGATCAAGGGTGCGTTCGGCCACGACGCCACGCTCGAACGCGCCGGCACCAGTCACATTTCGATCATTGATGGCGACGGCAATGTCGTCTCGATGACCACCACCATCGAAGGCGTATTTGGCTCCGGCGTAATGGCGGCCGGCTTCCTCCTCAACAACGAACTGACCGATTTCTCGTTCAAGCCAACCGATGCCGAGGGCCAGCCGATTGCCAATCGCGTCGAAGGCGGCAAGCGACCGCGCTCGACCATGACGCCTACAATTGTATTCGACGCTGGCGGCAAACCCTTTGCCGCGCTCGGCTCACCGGGCGGCGGACGCATCATTTTCTACGTCGCCAAAGCCTTGATCTCGCTCATCGACTGGAAGCTCGACGCGCAAGCGGCGTCGGCCCTCACCAACTTCGGCAGCATGGGCGGCGCGGTTGAGATTGAATCGGGCTGGCAAGCCATTCTGCTCGGGCTGCGCCTCAAAACCTATGGCCACACGATCAAGCCGGACCTGATGACCTCGGGCGTGCACATTGTGCTGCATCGCAACGGCGGCCTCGAAGGCGGGGCCGATCCGCGCCGCGAAGGCGCGGCACTTGGAGATTGAGATGGCGCGGCCAGGCATCACCGTTGTCGGCGCCGGCATCCTCGGCCTCTGGCAGGCGCTGACGCTTGCCCGCCGCGGCCATCGCGTCACACTGGTCGACCGCAGTGATAACCCGCTTGACACATCCGCCAGCCGCCACGCGGGAGCGATGCTGGCGCCCGACTGCGAAGCCGAAAGTGCGCCGGATATCGTGCGCGATCTCGGCCAACACGGCTTGGCCCTCTGGCGCGCCTCATACCCTGGCGTCGTCAACAGCGGCAGTCTGGTCGTTGCTAGCGCCCGCGATCAGGCCGACCTTAAGCGCTTCGCCGGCATGACGCGCGGACATCGCAGGCTCGACGGGGCGGAGATTGCGGCGTTGGAGCCCGACCTTGGCGACCGGTTCCAAACGGCACTTCACTTCGCCAACGAAGCTCACGTTGCAACGCCGGAGGCTCTCACTTTCCTTCTCGATGCCGCCCGCTCGGCCGGGGTCGACGTGCAATTTGGCCGAATGGCTGCGCCAGCCTCGACAGACCAAATCACAATCGATTGCCGTGGTCTCGGCGCGCGCGACGATCTCCCCACACTGCGCGGTGTCCGTGGCGAACGCCTGCTGATCCGCTCGACCGACGTCACATTGAAGCGGCCGGTGCGCCTGCTCCATCCGCGCCATCCGCTGTATGTCGTGCCGTGGGGTGAGGGCCGCTATCTGGTTGGCGCCACCATGATCGAACGCGAAGACGATGGGCCGGTGACCGTGCGCTCAGCGCTCGAACTCCTCGGAGCGGCGTACGCTCTGCATCCGGCGTTCGGCGAAGCTGAAATCATCGAGACAGCGGCGGGTGTGCGCCCGGCCTTCCCCGACAATGTCCCGCGTATTCACATCAAGCACGACGGTAAGACGATTTTCGTCAACGGCGCCTACCGGCACGGCTTTCTGCTCGCGCCGGTCCTTGCCGAAGCGGTCGCCGATTACATCGAAACCGCGGCCGCGCATCCGCTCATTGCCAGTTAGTCTAGACCAACTCAGCCCTTGCGGACGAACACGCCGCTGACGTTGACGCCACGGATTGCCGACTCGCGCTTGACTTCCTTCTGCGCGTTGTAGGCGCTGCAGACGCCGGAAACGACTGTTTCAGCGGTATCGAATGCGAAGACCGAGCCCGGAATCAGCGCGCCGCCAATTTTTGTGGCGAGCTTAATGACGTCCTGCTGATTGGCGACGAACCCGCAGCCTTGCTTGATGCCGTCGGCCATGTTCTCGCCGGTGCAGCCACCAAGTCCGAGGCCGACCGATAGGACCGCGACAGCCGCGGCGATTTTCTTACGCATCACAAACCCCCAAACGCAAAACCCGTCAATCGAACGACATAGCGGCGGCCGCAGCGCAATCGCCCCGCTTCAACCGCGTAGTTTTCCCTGCTCCAATTCACGCACCCTTGCGTCTGCCGTGTAAAGGCTGTTTCATCGATCCGAGCAAAATCGGCCAGACATGTTGCCCGACCGGCACATCCTCCGTTCTGTTGATTGCCAAGACCCGGAGCGTGCGGAATATACCGATGGCAAGTCTGGTCTCGCGGACGTTGGGGCGGCCGATGCGATCGGGAGTGAAAGCAATTTTTTTATCGGCGTTTCTGGCCGCTTCTGCGCATTGCGCAGCGGCCAATGAGCCGTCGTCTCTGCTGCAGGCCGCCTTCCCGCCAAGTGCAAAAAGCCTGGCGTTGCGGGCAGCGCCGGCCGCTCAGGGTGCAGGGCAACAAACGTCCGGCGCTTGGATCAGTCCCGAATTTTCGGTGAGCTCGGCTCTTTGGACCCGTGTCTGGCTGGAGCTCGACGCCGCAACCTACGCCAAGATCGCCACCATTGAGGCCATTGTCGATGGCGCAACAGACAGTCAGCCGCGCGTGTTGTGGCGCAACCCGGGCGGCGAGCCGGATGAGGAGGATCTCCTTCTCTCGCTGCCGCAGATCAACGATCCGCGCTTCAAACTGCGAGCGGTCGCCAATGCCTCGGCGGATGCGGCAGACCTCAGCGTCGCTCTGGCGCGGGTTCTTGTTCAGCGCGATGACACTGCCGGTGAGGCCGCCAAGCTGACGCTTGACGGTGTTGAGGCGGCCCTGACCACAGTTTCCGACCAACGGCTCGTTCGCCGCTATGTGGGCCGCCAGCAATTCCTGGAATCGACCATTCGCGGCGCCAATTGGGAACGCTTGGTGAGCAGCGGCGGCGCCGAGGTTCCCGACTACCTGAAATCCTATGCGCTTTCCGTTCCCCGCATCAGTCGCCGCGCGCCCGCTTGCATCGTCGACCAGCTCAGCGACCAAGAGAGCAAGCGCGAAGCCGACAACATGACCCTTGGCTGCACCGCTTTTCGTGTCGGCGAGGACCTGTTCGCGACCGCCTGGCATTGCGTGCCCGACAGCGGCAACGGCGGCTGTGACAACATCAAGCTGCACTTCGGCTATCGCAGCTCCGACGACGAGGGCGGCCGTGGCGCCATAGCTCGCGAGAAATGCAAGGCGGTTGTGTTCCGCAGTTCCAGGCTCGATTTCGCGATCATTCGCACCGAGCGCACGAAATTCGAAAAATGGTCGTCAGCGCCGGTCCTGAAGTTCGTCACCGGCCGCGGCAATCTCCCGTTCCACGACGAGCCGCTCGCCATTCTGCATTACCCGGCGCCGGACGAGTACTGCAATCCGCGCGCCCGCGAAGCCGACACCGACGGGCAGCTGGGCTTGCGGCTCAGCCGCTGGACAAAATCGGCACGAGGCGGCTTGTGCAAAGTGCGCGGCAAGGGCGTCGAAGGAACCGGCAAGCGCTACGAGTTGAACCCGCCGAAAGACCCCAAACACGTGTGCGAACTTGCCCGCAGGGCCAATCGCGATCTGGCGTTCGGTCATTCCTGTGCGACCTGCGAGGGGACATCGGGTGCGCCGGTCATTTCCATGTCCGACGAAGCCGAACGCCAGGGCCGCGTTCTCGGCGTCCACGTCAACGGCGCCGACGACGACAACCCGGACCGGCTGCCGAACCGCGCCGTCCGCTCGCACGCCGTCGCCGACTGCCTCGACTTGGCGGCATTACAAGACAGCGGCACCATTCAGGCCGCCGCTGGCGCCGAGACGCGCGACGTCTGCAAGTGTGCCGGTGACGACGTGTGCGCGCCGCCCGCGCCGCAAGCCGCTCCGGCGGCGGCCGCCAGCACGCCCTGATCGACGCAATTCAGCACCATAAACCACCTCGCTTGTGTCGCGTGGCGGATCGGCTTATCAGCCGCTAAACCTTACCTATGACCGATCCATCCAAGTCCGGCCCCAATTCTGGCCCCGGCGACACCAGCGCCTCCTTCGGCTTCCGCGACGTCAACCCCGCGGACCGCCAGGGCCTCGTCAACGAGGTGTTCGCTGGCGTTGCCGAGCGCTACGATCTGATGAATGATCTGATGTCCGGCGGCCTGCACCGTTTGTGGAAATCCGATCTCATCGCCACACTCAATCCACCGCGTTCGGACTTGGCGTTTCGCCTGCTCGATGTCGCCGGCGGTACCGGCGACGTCGCCATGCGCGCGCTGGCGGCAGGCGGCAAGGGAACAACTGCGGTGATCTGCGATATCAGTCCGGAAATGCTGGCTGTCGGCCGCCGCCGCGTCGCCGCTGCCGGCCTCGACACCCGCATCGAGCTTATCGAAGGCAATGCCGAGCGACTGGCGTTTCCCGAAAAGAGTTTTGACGCCTATACGATCTCGTTCGGCATCCGCAACGTCACCCACATCGACGCCGCTCTGAGAGACGCCTACCGCGTCCTCAAAAACGGTGGGCGTTTCTTGTGCCTGGAGTTTTCACACGTCGATGTGCCGATGCTCGACCGGCTGTATGATTTCCATTCGTTCGAAGTGATCCCCCGGCTCGGCAAACTGGCGGCTGGCGCGGCCGAGCCCTATCAGTATCTGGTCGAAAGCATTCGCAAGTTCCCAACCCAGGAGCGCTTCGCCGCCATGATCCGCGAGGCGGGCTTTGCCAACGTGAGCTACCGCAACCTGACCGGTGGCGTCGCGGCCATTCATTCGGGCTGGAAGGTTTAGACCAGGCTCGTAGCCCCCGCCACCTGCCGCAATTGACCTCAACGCCTGCAAAACCTACGGTGCGGCGCCTATCAAATCAGAGATCCGCAAATCCTATGACGACCGTTCCGCACGCCGCCGACATCGCCGCCGCAGCCGAAACCGCCCGTGCTTGGCCGTTTGAAGAAGCCCGCAAACTCATCAAGCGGCTTGAGGGCATCAAGGGCGGCATGGAAAAAACCGTGCTGTTTGAGACCGGTTATGGACCCTCGGGTCTGCCCCACATCGGCACCTTCGGCGAAGTGGCGCGCACGACCATGATCCGCCGCGCATTCGAGGTTTTGACCGAAGGCAAGGTCAAGACTCGGCTTCTTTGTTTCTCCGACGACATGGACGGCATGCGCAAGGTGCCCGACAATGTGCCGAACCAGGAGATGCTGAAGGCCAATCTCCACAGGCCACTGACCCGCGTGCCCGATCCGTTCGGTGAATACGAAAGTTTCGGCCACCACAACAATGCCATGCTGCGCCGCTTCCTCGACACGTTCGGCTTCGAGTACGAATTCGCCAGCGCGACCGACTATTACACATCCGGCAAGTTCGATGAGATCCTCCTCCTCGCCGCCAAGCGCTATCAGCAGATCATGGACATCATGCTGCCAACGCTCGGAGAAGAGCGGCAGGCGACTTACAGCTGCTTCCTGCCAATTTCGCCGGCTTCAGGTCGTGTGCTCTATGTGCCGATGAAGGATGTCGATGCCAAAAACGGCACCATCACCTTCAGCGACGAAGATGGCAGCGACGTCACGCTGCCGGTCACGGGCGGCAACGTGAAGCTGCAGTGGAAGCCGGATTTCGGGGCCCGCTGGGCCGCACTCGGCGTCGACTTCGAAATGTACGGCAAGGACCACATGTCCAACACGCCGGTCTATGATGGCATCTGCAAAGTTCTCGGCGGCCGGACGCCGGAACATTTTGTCTATGAACTTTTCCTCGACGAGGGCGGCCAGAAAATCTCCAAGTCAAAGGGCAACGGCATCACAATCGACGAGTGGCTGACGTACGCGACGCCGGAGAGCTTAGCGCTCTTCATGTTCAACAAGCCGAGGTCGGCGAAGAACCTGCACTTCGGCGTCATTCCCCGCGCGGTTGATGACTACCTCCAGTTTCTGTCTGCATACCAGCGCCAAGACGCCAAGGCCCAACTCGAAAATCCGGTCTGGCACATCCATGGTGGCCATCCGCCGGCGGTCGAAACGCCGGTTTCGTTTGCGCTCCTGCTCAATCTTGTGGCGGCGTCCAACGCCGAGGATAAGACCGTGCTGTGGGGCTTCATTCGCCGCCATATCCCGGGCGCAACGCCGGAGGCCTATCCGCTGCTCGACACGCTCGCCGGCTATGCGGTCCGCTACTACAAGGATTTCGTGCTGCCGAAGAAGCAGTACCGCGCGGCCGACGAGATCGAGCGCGACGCGTTGCAGGCTTTATCAATTGTTCTGGCCTCGGCACCCAAGACCGCGAGCGCCGAAGACCTCCAGACACTGATCTACGACGTCGGACGCAGCGTGCCGCGATACCAGGACTTGACGGCAAAGGGCGCGACGCCCGAGCGCCCCGGTGTCTCAAACGCGTGGTTCAGCGCGATCTACGAAGTCCTGCTCGGCGAAAGCAAAGGGCCGCGCTTCGGGTCGTTCGTCGCACTCTATGGCATCGATGAAACTCGCGCGCTGATTGCCAAGGCGCTGAACGGCGAACTGGCCAAAGCGGCTTGAGCGGCACGACTAGAGCGCTTGCGATCCGATGGAATCGGATCGGCGCTCTAGATTATTGTTTTGTCGCATTTTCTACGACGAACCGGTGGCCACTTCGTCGGAAAATGCTCTAGGTCTGACGGCGCGGATCGGCGGCGTCTTCGATCATCAGTTCGATCCGTTCCCGGCCACCCCAGCTGTCGCGT
>JANORU010000196.1:0-2094 GCA_031415475.1 Hyphomicrobium sp. | reverse complement strand
CGCCGACTGACACGCGGTTGACGCCAGCGGAACGATAGCCGGTAAAGCGCGCCGCCTCGACGCTGTTCGGGTTGGCTTCGAGCGTGATTTCCGCACCCGCCGCGATGCCCCACAGCTTGGCTATATGATCGAGAATGGCCGCGACTGTCGCCGGTTTCATCAGCGACGGCGTGCCGCCACCGAAGAAAATCGATGTCGCGGTAGTGCTGGTGTTTGCCGTCAACCCTCGGACATGATCCAGTTCACGCTTATAGGCCGCGAGAAAACGCGGCTCGTCCCAGCCGCCATGGCGAACGTGGCTGTTGAAATCGCAATAGGGGCACTTCTGGGCGCAGAACGGCCAGTGGACGTAGACGCCGAAGGTTGGTGTGCTGTTGGTCACGCCGCTCACTCGTACCGGCTTGCGGCCAGCAAGGCCGTTGCAATCGTCCGCCACCGGGGCTCACTGTCGGCAGGCGCGGAGTCCTTGAGATAACCGCCGAGCGCTTCGAGATAGCGATCGAGGCCGGTATTTTCCCATTGGTCGGGAGACTTGGCAAAATCGGCGCGCAAATTGGCGATGAACGCAACCAGTTCTTCGCTCGTCGAAATGTTGGCGGCGGCCGCTGCGAGGCCAGCCGCATCGCGCTTGGCGTTGGGGCGGACGGGTACTGCGCCCTCATCACCGAGACAGGCGCGGCGGAAAGCATCGAAGGCGCGGGTGCGATGCGAGATGGCATATTTGCCGGCCGGTTCCATTTCGCCGAAGGTCAGCGTCTCGCCATCGGCGACGAACATCGGATCGTAGCCGAAGCCGTTGCCGCCGCGCGGCGGCCAGACGAGGTGGCCGAACACTTTGCCTTCGAAAATCTCGTCGCCGCCATCGGGCCAGGCGAGACACAGCACGGAAATGAAATTGGCGCGCGGTCCCGGAGCTGACCAACCGTGCCGCGCGGTGATTTCCTCGGCCACTTTGTGCATGGCCACGCCAAAGTCCTTTGATGGTCCCGCCCAGCGCGCCGAATAGATGCCGGGGGCGCCGCCGAGGCACTCGACTTCGAGACCCGAATCATCGGCGAGCGACACGAGCCCCGAACCCTTGGCAGAAGCATGCGCCTTCAGGCGCGCATTGCCGGCAAACGTGGGTTCGGTTTCTTCCGGCTCACTCAAGCCCAGATCGCCGGCGGAAATCGCCTCCAATCCATAGGGCGCAAGCAGCTGATGAATTTCCCAGACCTTGCCCTTGTTGTGACTGGCGACGACAAGTTTGGTGCCGCGCATCAACTTGTGCATCAGATCGAGGCCCACAAGAAGATGACTGTCGCGGCAGCTCCGAGCGCGGTGCGTACCGCGTGAAGTGAGCCCCACTTTACAATCAAGGCGCGGGATTTCGATCCAGCGTCCTTGGGCGCGATGTCGTTCAAGATATGGTTCGTCGGCATGATGCCAAGCATTGTGTACGGCCAGTTCGCAACAAGCACGAAAGCACCGAACAGCCACGCCCAGTTGGCGGTTGACCACCATGCCAGGGTGCCGAAAACAAATCCGACTACCGCAAGCGTTGCCTGCATCGTGAATCCGCGCGCGTAGCTCGGTTTCCACTGTTCCAGCAAAGCCCGGTCATCGAGAGCAAGACGGGCCGGTTGCTCGGCCCAATTGATGTAGAACGCCGCTCCGGTGAACAGTGCTGCGGCCGTCAGTGCAAGTGTCCCAAACATCATCTGGTTCGCGCTCCGGGTTGGCTCACGCCACCGTCAGCTTCTGCAGTGACACAAGCTCACCGATGCCTTTGCGGGCGAGGCTCATCAGGCCGTCGAAATTCTCCTGACTGAAGGCCTGCGTC
Source organism: Hyphomicrobium sp. (assembly GCA_031415475.1). Taxonomy (GTDB): domain Bacteria; phylum Pseudomonadota; class Alphaproteobacteria; order Rhizobiales; family Hyphomicrobiaceae; genus JAGVSR01. The sequence continues at coordinate 272 of JANORU010000196.1, read as the reverse complement.
TCGGCCGTGCCCTGCACTTCGACGATGCCGCCCGCACCGGTCATGACGAAATTTGAATCCGCATCCGCCCCGCTGTCTTCAACATAATCCAGGTCAAGCACCGGTGTGCCTTTATAGAGGCCGCACGAAATGGCGGCGACGTGATCGCGCAAGACGCCGTCTTTCACCATGTCGCGAACCTTCATCCACTGGATGCAATCGTAAAGCGCGATCCACGCGCCGGTGATCGATGCTGTCCGCGTGCCGCCATCGGCCTGGATGACATCGCAGTC
>JANORU010000195.1:0-6571 GCA_031415475.1 Hyphomicrobium sp. | reverse complement strand
CCGACGCCTACCGCACCGGCTTGCTGGCGCATCAGGGCGCGGTAGGCGTCGGAGTTCATAGGGGAGGTCCTCAAGGGGCAAGTGCAGCGCGACCATTAAAGTGCTTCCGGAAAAGTGCGAAGCGGTTTTCCGAAGAGAAGCACGGCAAAACAGAGTGCTTCCGGAAAAGTGCGAAGCGGTTTTCTGAAGAGAAGCACGACAAAACAAAGAGCTAGGGTCCGTCTTTGATTCAATCAAAGTCGGACGGACCCTAGCGTGTCGCGCGCGATTCAGAAAGCCCGCCAGCGCGACTTCATGTCTTTGATGATCTCACGCGCCGCGTTGTGGCCCGGTACGCCGCTGACGCCACCACCCGGATGGGCTCCTGACCCACATAGATAGAGGCCGGGAACCGGCATCCGGTAATCGGCATGGCCGAGCACGGGACGCAGCGAGAACAACTGGTCGAGCGAAAGCTGGCCGTGGAAGATGTCTCCATCAATCAACCCGAAGCGGGTTTCAAGATCGAGCGGCGACAGCACCTGCCGGCCGACGATCGACGATTTGAGATTGGGTGCGTGGGCGGCCAGCGCCTCGATGACGACATCGGCGAAGGCGTGCTTCTCACGGGTGGTGCTCCAGCTTCGGCCATCCGGCAGCTTGGGCGCAACATGCTGCACGAACAGGCTGGCGACGTGGTGGCCCTTCGGCGCGAGCGTGTCATCGAGCGTCGATGAAATCATCATCTCGACGACCGGCGCGCGCGCCCAGCCATGAACCTTGGCATCGAGATAGGCGCGCTCCAGGTACTCCATGGTTGGGCCGATGACGATACCAGCCGAGTGATGGTCTTGGCAGTGCGTGCCGGGCCGGGCCGTGAAGTCCGGCAGTTCCGAGAGCGCGATGTTCATGCGGAAGGCGCCCGACCCGGTCTTGATGTTGAGGAAGCGAGCCCTGAGCGCGGGATCGATCGCGTCCGCCGGCACCAGATCGCGCATCAAAAGTTTCGGGCCGACGTTGGCGGCAACCGCGCGGGCCTTGAATTCCGTTCCATCATCGAGCACGACGCCGGCAGCCCTGCCGCCTTCGATGACGACACGCTTCACGGGCGCATTGGTACGGACGACGGCGCCGGCCGCCTCGGCGGACTTTCTTAAGGCATCCGAAATCGCGCCCATGCCGCCGATGGCGTGGCCCCACACGCCGCTCTTGCCGTTCACTTCACCGAAACAGTGATGAAGAAGCACGTAGGCCGTGCCCGGCGTCGACGGCGCGCAATACGATCCGACGATGCCGTCGAATGCGAACAGCGCTTTGATGTGATCGTTCTCAAACCACTGGTCGAGAAAATCGGCCGCACTTTTGGTGAACAGATCAGCCAGCAGCCGCTGGTCCTCGATCCCGAATTTCATGACGTTGCGGCCGAGTTTGGCACCTTTGATCAGCTCGAGAACTCCGCCGCCCGCATTGGGGGGCGTTGTTAGTGCCAACTCGCGCACCAGCGTTGCAGCTCTTTCGAGTGCCGCGTCGTAGGCGGGATACCGGTCTGCGTCGTGCTTTGAAAATTCAGCGAGCGCGGCCTGCTTTGCCGCCATGCCATACGGCAGCAACAACGCGCGGCTCGGCGAGACCGGCAAAAAATTCGCGGCCTTGCGTTCGACAACCCGCAACCCGTGGTGCGCGAGTTCGAGATCGCGAATGACTTTTGGATTGAGCAGACTGACGGTGTAGGAGGCGACCGAGTTGCGATAGCCGGGAAAGAATTCTTCGGTCATCGCCGCACCGCCGGCCACGGCATTTTTTTCCAGAACGATCACCGACAATCCAGCCCGGGCGAGATAGGCAGCGGCCGTCAATCCGTTATGTCCGCCACCGACAATGACGATGTCCGTGCTCTGGCTCACGCGCTGCTCCTCACCCCTGCAAATGCGATAGTGCATCGCAGCATTACTGCTGCATGTGCACACTCTTCGCTGTCGAAGAGTGTTTTCGCACACAACACCCGAAAAATCGCAGTGCGCAACATTTGATTAAGGTTGAAGTGCAGCACCTTTCCAGGGAATTTTGCCGTTAGGGCCGCGTTTAGAGTGTCGACACGATAGTGCCGGAGTTGGCAACGCAGATTGGTGCGCCCGCTCGGCCATCGAAAAGGATTGATCGAATGCGCGCTTGGAGCCGTCTCGACCGCCCTGCACATCATTCGGCACTCATCGCCGATGCCGGGCTGCGCGATGCCGCCAATCTGGCCGTCGGTTTCGTTGTCACCGCGCTCTTGCCAGCGCTTTTCTGGACGGCGGTTCTGGCACTTGGCGGCAGTCTTGCCGGTCAGCCGCTGTCAGCCGGCGTGCTGCTCTCGGCCGGCACCGCCATCGCGGCGTTTCTCTCCGCTGTCTATCTGACGCTCAGCGCCCGCGCCGCTTAAACCTCAGCGCAATGCCCCACTTACTCCGCTGCAATGCGCGACTTCGGCTGAACTTCGGCCATGTAGTCGTTGAGCAGCATCTCGCACACGCGGCCCGGCTGATATGTGTTCGGCCCGATTTCACGAACCGGTGTCACTTCAGCTGCGGTGCCGACGATGAAGCACTCGTTGAACGTCGACAATTCCTCCGGCATGATTGTGCGCTCGTGAACGGCGATGCCGCGCCGCTTGGCGAGTTCGATCACCGTCTGGCGCGTGATGCCGTTGAGGAAGCAGTCCGGAGTTGGTGTGTGCAGCGCGCCGTCCTTGACGAAGAATACGTTGGCGCCGGTGCATTCGGCGACGTGGCCGCGCCAGTCGAGCATCAAGGCGTCGGCATAGCCGGCCCGTTCGGCGCGATGCTTCTCGATCGTGCAGATCATATAAAGGCCGGTCGCTTTGGCCTTCGACGGAATGGTTGCCGGATCGGGACGGCGGTAGACCGCCTCGGCAACGCGAATGCCGCGCAGCCGTTCCGCCTTGTCGAAATACGAGCCCCAGTTCCACGCCGCGACGGCCAGATGGATTGTGTTGTTCTGGGCCGAGACGCCCATCTGGTCACTGCCGCGCCAGGCGATGGGGCGGACGTAGCCATCCGTCAGATTGTTGGCCTTGAGGGTTTCAATGCACGCGGCATCGATCACCGCGGCCGAATAGGGAATTTCGAAATCGAGCATCCGCGCCGACCCGATCAACCGCTCAGTATGCTCGCTGAGCTTGAAGATGGTGCCGCCATAGGACCGTTCACCTTCGAACACGGCACTGGCATAGTGCAGGCCATGCGTCAGCACGTGGACATTGGCGTCCCGCCACGGCACCAGCTTGCCGTCGAACCAGATGAAGCCGTCCCGGTCGTGATAGGGTTGTGCAGGCTGGGCCATGCCGGTGCGATCTCCAAATCTTCCAGGTTACAAGTCTCGTGGTTGTCCCGCATTCGGCCCTTACGGACCGGCACAGACCGCCGCCGCGCGCCAGCAGGATTTGCCGGCGCCGATCTTTGCAGCCGGACGCGTGAAGCGACTTGCCACGGCTATCAATCAGCGGCAAATATGTCAACATGACTGACATAAATTCCGCCACCCCGCCGCGCCCTCAGCGCGCACCACCTGCCGAGCCGCAGGACGACGCCGCGCTGCCGCCGCTTGCCGACCAGGATAAGCTGATTGCGTTCGCGGAGCTGTTCTACTTTGCCTATCGCAATTTTACCGGCGATCCCGATGCCGTGCTGGCGACCTACAAGTTCGGCCGGGCGCATCACCGGGTGCTCCATTTCGTGCATCGCAACCCCGGCCTCAAGGTTGCCGAATTGCTCGATATTCTGCGTATCACCAAGCAAAGCTTGGCGCGCGTGCTGAAGGAACTCAAGGAGAAGGGCTTTATCTTACACCGCAAGGGGCCCGACGATCTGCGCGAGCGGCGGCTGCATACGACCGCCAAAGGAACGCGGCTCGCCGAGAAACTGGCCGTGCTGCAAGTGAGGCGCATTCATTCGGCACTTGGTGAAATTGGTCCTGACGGTGACGATGCTGCCCGCAAGTTCCTGCTTGCGATGATCGAAGGCCGCGACCGGCCACAGGTCGATGCACTGGTCAAATGGCCGGCCGGCACCGAGCCGGCCCGCAAACGCAAATAGAGGCGCCCCCATGAAAGCCGCCACATCCCGCCGGATCGAGCCGCTGGCCGACGATGCCCCGCACGTCCTGGTGGTCGACGACGACCAGAAGATTCGCGATCTCCTGGCCCGCTTCCTGTTCGAGAACGGCTTTCGCGTGACGCAGGCATCCGACACCATCACCGCTCGCGCCGCCATGCGCGGTCTGTCGTTCGATCTCGTGCTGCTCGATGTCATGATGCCGGGAGAGAGCGGTCTCTCGCTCGCCAAGGAATTGAAGGCGACGACCAAACTGCCGGTCTGCCTGCTGACCGCCCGCGCCGAAGCGGAACACCGCATCGAAGGCCTCGAAATCGGCGCCGAGGATTACATCACCAAGCCGTTCGAACCGCGCGAGCTGATCCTGCGACTGCGCAACATCCTGCGCCGCGGAACGCCGGCCCAGACGGCGGGCGACGAAGTCCGCATGGGTCCGTATATCTTCTATATCAGCCGCGGCGAACTCAAACGCGACGACGAGACGATCAAACTGACCGAGCGCGAACGCGATCTGATGCGCCTGTTCGCCCAGCGCCGCGGCACGCCCATTCCCCGGCATGAACTGTCGAACGACGACAACACGGGCAGCGAACGGGCGATTGACGTGCAAGTGAACCGCCTGCGCCGCAAGATCGAGTCTGACCCGTCGAACCCGGTCTATCTCCAGACCGTGCGCGGCAAAGGCTACATCCTCTATACAGATTGAGCTGACCCTGGACGCCGAACCGACCATCCGCCCCACACCGGCTGCACCCGAGGCCCCCGCCCCGACGGCCCAGGACCAGTTGCGCACCCTGCAGACGCAGATGCAGCAGCTGTCGCGCGAAATCACGGCGGCGATCAGCGATATTCTGCCCAAGGGGCTGTACGCCCGCGCGCTCATCATCATCATCGCGCCGATCGTGGTGCTGGAAGGCGTCATTGCCTTCGTCTTCATGGAACGCCATTGGCAGGCGGTGACGCGGCGGCTGTCGGAATCGACCGCGCGGGACATCGCCGCCCTGATCGAGATCTACGACGCCAGCATCGACCGCACCGCCAACAGCCGCCTCATTGAGATGGCGCGCGACAAGCTCAATCTCAGCATGCAAATTCTTCCCCCCGGCGAACTTCCGGTCGCCGGACCAAAGCCGTTCTTCAGCCTGCTCGACAAGGCGCTGTCGCGGGAAATCTCGCGCCACGTTCAGCGCCCGTTCTGGATCGATACCGTCGGCCAGTCGACCAAGGTCGAGATCCGCGTCAAGCACGAGAACGCGATTTTGCGCTTCATTGCCACGCGCTCGCAGACCTACGCCTCGAACTCGCACATTTTCCTACTCTGGATGGTTGGCACGTCGGTCATCCTGCTGGCGGTCGCGATCCTGTTTCTCAGAAACCAGATCAAACCGATCCTGCGGCTGGCCGAAGCCGCCGATAGCTTCGGCAAGGGCCGGCCGTTCCCAGAAGACTTCCGGCCGCGCGGCGCGCGCGAGGTCCGCCAAGCCTCGCAGTCGTTCATTGAGATGCGCGACCGCATCACCCAGCACGTCGAGCAGCGCACGACCATGCTGGCCGGTGTCAGCCATGACCTGAGAACCATCCTCACCCGCTTCAAGCTCGAACTCGCCTTCCTCGGCGATACGCCGGAGACGCAATCGATGCGCTCCGACATCAACGAAATGCAGCACATGCTGGAGGATTATCTGGCGTTCACGCGCGGCGACGGCGGCGAGGAAGCCAAGCCGACGAAACTGCGCGAACTGCTCGACGAAATCTACGTCGAGAGCCAGTCGTACGGCACACAGATCGAGGTCAAGTTCCGGCGCGGGCACGAGGACCTGGTGCTGCCTCTGAAGCGCAATGCCTTCAAGCGCGCGATCACCAACCTCGTCTCCAATGCTGTCCGCTACGGCGACAAGATCGTCATCCGTGCGGCGACCGAGGGCCAATGGCTCAGGGTCGAAGTCGACGACAACGGCCCCGGCATTCCGGCCGGCGAGCGCGATAACGTGTTCAAGGCGTTCTACCGACTCGACAAGGCGCGCAATCAGGACGAAGCCAACTCCGGCCTCGGCCTCGCCATCGCCCGCGACATCGCCAACAGCCACGGCGGCAACATCGCGCTCGGTGAGAGTTCGATGGGCGGGCTCAGGGCGATTATTTCGGTGCCGTTGTGAGGGCGTGGGATCCGCACATATCAGGCTATGGCCTGACTTTATGATCTAGGAATCAGGCTCTGGCCTGCAATTTGATTGAAAAATATACCTGAAACCGCCGCGATGGATTTGCGGTTTGGGTTTCAATAGACCGTGGAGTTGAGATGGATAAAGACGCGTTTGCGAAAGTATTCATAGCGTGCCTTCTGGCCAATGCTGTTTGGCATTTTATTCTTCGGTTTTCGTGAGCTGTCCCGCCCAAACGCGGAATAGCCGGATCTACTGCGCTACGCGGGCTCGCCTTGAGAACCGCAGGGTGGGTCAAGCCGGTCGCGCATTAGCGAC
>JANORU010000194.1:0-2896 GCA_031415475.1 Hyphomicrobium sp. | reverse complement strand
GCAGGTGTGAAGCGGACTTCTGAACCACCACACTAGCCCGGCTTTTCCGAAGCTCAGTTTGCGGAGTTCAGTCCATGCGTCTTTCCGAGGCCAGCACCGGCAGCCTGGCCATGGTCGAAATTGGCTATTCCCTGACGACAGAACCCCGCCTCACCAGCCGGTCGCTGGTTGTTTCCCTGCTGCTTCTGGCCCTGCCAATCGGCGCTGCCGTGTACACCCTGGCCGTGTTTGCGGCCGCCGCTGTCTCGAACCCGGCTGTCGGTGCCGTGATTGAATCAGCGCCGTTATCGGCCTTTCTCTCACTTCTTGGTCTTGCTGGCGGGGCGTGCTTGCTGATCTGGCCGATCGCCCGACTGCTCGGCGATTACAGCATCAACAGGCTCGATGGCTTTGACGGCGAAAGCCTGCGGGTCGTCCGCCGCGGCTGGATTGCCGAACACGCAAGCTTCCACGAGGCGCGAGAATTTCGCGGCATCGCCCACCGTTTCCGCACGATGCTCAGTGGCACGACCCACGAACTCCTGCTGTTGCATACCGATCCGAGCCGCTCGGTGGTCGCCGGTCATGCGGCGCGCATCAGCGACGCTGAAATCAAACGCCTGGCGGATATGCTCGGATTGCCTGTAATTTCAACGGCGACAGGCCGCTAAGTCAGGCAAACGGCGCTTCGAGATGCTCAAAACGTGGGCTGCAAAGTGAAAGAAAGACGTTGACGCGTTGCGTCAGGGTTGGGAGGTTTGACGATCACCGCGCTCCCGTGCTGTACCGGAGTGCACGACCGGCTGGCGGTCACCGCCGCGCCGCAATCGCGCGGCACCGTCCGGGTCTCTCAAGTCCCATTTGTTCCAACGTATCAGGCATCCGAAACATGACGACACCGTTGCGCTCCGCTCGCTCGATTGGCGTACTGTTCGCGCTGCTGGCCATGCTTCTTCCGGTCGAGCGTGCGAACGCCGAACAGCCGGCCCAATACATGCAGCGGGTTGCCAACGAATTGGTGGCGGCCTCGCGCTCGGGCTCGCAGGAAGCCTTTGCTTCGACACTCAGGAGCCATGCCGATTTGCCGTCGATCGGACTGACGGCTCTTGGCTCGTACGCCAACACCCTGCCGAAAACGGACCGGCCCGCCTACTACAACGGCATGGTCAAGTTCATCGCCCGCTATGCGGCCAAGGAAGCGCCGAAGTACCCGGTCGCCAAAGCGATCGTGCTCGGCCAGTCCGGCGACGCACCGGGCGGCGCTTACGTCGACAGCCGCGTGACACTGCGCAGTGGCGACACCTACGATGTCCGCTGGAAGCTCGTGCGCCGCGGCGCGGTGTTCAAAGTCCGCGAAGCCGAAGTCATCGGTTTCGAGATGTCGACGTTCCTGAATACGCTGTTCCAGAACTACATCAGCGAAAACGGCGGCAATCCGAAGGTTCTGGTCGTCGCGCTCAATCGCTAGCGCGTTACCGCAGCTCCCGCATTATTCGGAATCCGGCCCCAAGGCGCGGCTGTCCGGCTTCGACCGGCCGGCGCGCGGAGACGCGGGCATGGCGGCGGCGATCTTCATCGATGGCCGCACCCTTCAAGACGCGCATCTTGCAATCGCCAGTATCGGTGACATGCGACAGGCGAATATCGGCGAGCGGCGGGTTGTAGCCAAGCCAGCAATCGGCCGTGAATTCAGCTTGCGATTGGCCGAGACCGGCGAACGGCAAGCGCGGAACGGCAGCGCCCTCAAGGGCAGCCAATTTCGCCGTGCCCATGGTGCGCACGGCGTATTCCCATTCATTGGCCGAGACGAGCCGGTAGCTGAGGCCGCTCGCTTGCTGGGAGAGCCACTTGGCGAACGCATCGGCCTCGACCGGACTGATACAAATCCCCTCGCCGGACAACGCAGAACCGTTGCCGGGACAGGCAACGGGGGCAATGTTGCCGGCATCGCGAAACCTGCGGATCAAGTCCGGACTGATGGTGCTTCTGGAGAGCGCAAAGCCCGGCCAATAGCGGACGTGCCGAATGGGCCGTTCGGCGCCGGTCGCCTGACCATCGCTTTCGCTGGCGCCAATCTCAGCCGTGCCTGGTCCGACGACGATCATCTCCGGGCAACCATCGCAATCCTTGATCGTGTCGCCGGGCTCGAGCGTGCGCACCGGCTCGGCTTGCCAGGCTTGCCGCAATACCGCTTTTGCAGAGGCTGCCGCTTCGCCGGCTTCGCGGCCGTTCGCCCGGCCGATGCCGTCTTCGATTTCGAATTCGTCGTCAGGTCTTGGTGAGCCAACGAAAAAGCCGCTCCTGGATTTGGACGTGCCGCCCGCCCAGCGCCCGTCGCCGCGCGACACCGCCTGGCCGCCCTTGGCCGATGACCGGCCGGAGACTTTGGATTTGCGAGGCGGATCAGAAAAGAAGCCCCGGTCATAGGGCAGGCCGATCGCCACCGCGCACGCCAAGGTGCCGCCGACGACCGAGAGAAACAGCGCGCCGAACACGGACCGCAGCCCTAGCCGCCGCCGGCGTGACAGTTCGGCGATCAGGCAGAGTGCAAAAACGGCGGCATAGCACCAGGCAGCGATGGTGATGATGGACATGGCGCGATCCTTCCCGCCGGGCAGCCGGTTCGGGTGTGATGAGGTTCCAACACGCCAAGCAAGGCAATCCCCGTACCAGACATCGCCAAGATGAGCGCAAGATGCAGTTTGGCAGTGTATCAATATTAACGCAGCAACATTGGCCGTTGAGCCACGTATTTTCTCAACAAGAGCAATGGTTTTCGTAGGTCAAAAGAAGTCGAGTTCAAGTCTATCGTGTCGATTTCTGAGGCTTACATTTGCGACGGGACCGATGGAAACGCAGCGATGCTTTCACGCCAGTCCCGATCGTGTGCAAAAAACATAAAGGAGATTTGCCATGC
>JANORU010000193.1:0-11709 GCA_031415475.1 Hyphomicrobium sp. | reverse complement strand
ACCGCCGCGACGATCGCCGCTTCGTCGTCGGCAACGATCCGCACTTCCTTCAAGGCAATGCCGATCCCGGTCAGTGTGTCGGCAATGGTGCCGATGTTCCTGTCCTTGGTCCGGCCGGATAGAATTTCGTCGCCGATGATCAGGATGGCGGCGGTGATGGTTTCGCCAGGCAACATGGGGGTCCTTGTCTGCGGCGTTAGCGTCATTCTAGCATCTCACTCAGCGCCGATGTATTCCAGGACCGGCAGACGCGGCAAATTGCGAGGCTCCTTGCCCGATGAAATTCGCTTCCCCCCTGATCCGAGGCCGGTTGGTCAAACGCTACAAGCGGTTCCTGGCCGACGTGGCACTCGACAGCGGCGACACCATAACGTGTACCTGCCCGAACACCGGCTCAATGCGTGGGCTCTGCGATCCCGGCCTCGCCGTCTGGCTTTCTGAAAGCAACAGCGCGACCCGCAAATACCGCCACACCTGGGAGCTGGTCGAACTTGAGGACGGCAAAAAGACCCCGAACCTTGTCGGCATTAATACCGGTCATCCCAATAAGATCGTCGCCGAGGCCATTGCCCTTGGCAAAGTCTCGGAACTCGCCGGCTACGCCAGCCTGCGTCCCGAGGTCAAATACGGGCAATCGAGCCGGATTGATCTGTTGCTGGACGATCCAGCGCGCGGGCTGGCCTACGTCGAAATCAAGAACGTCCATCTGCTGCGCACACCGGGCGTCGCGGAATTCCCGGATTCAGTCACCGAGCGGGGCGTCAAGCACCTGCACGAACTGTCGGATATGGTCGCCAGCGGCCACCGCGCCGTAATGGTCTATCTGATCCAGCGGGCTGATTGCACGGCCTTCCGCCTCGCCGCCGACATCGATCCGGCCTACGCCAAGGCCTTAGTGGCGGCTCGGGCGGCCGGCGTCGAGGCCTATGCCTACCGCTGCAAGGTCGCGGCCAGCGGGATTACACTCGAAAACGCCGTCCGGATCGACACCTGAATGAAACTATTCGGCCCGCTGACGCGTAAGTTAGTCAGACCGCGAATGCGCGGAAACGACACCCGAAACCAGGACAAGTGCCGAGGATTGCCGCTATGTTCACTCGCCGCCAATTCGCCATAGCCGGGCTCGGTTTTGCCGCGACGCTCGCCAACGCCGCCTCCAGCACCGTCGCCGGCGACAGTAAGGAGACATTCGAAATCATGAAATCCGACGCCGAATGGAAGTCGACCCTGTCCAAGGACCAATACTACGTGCTGCGCCAGCACGGCACCGAACGCGCCGGCACGAGCCCGCTCGACAAGACCTATGATGCCGGCATGTATCACTGCGCCGCCTGCGATCTGCCGTTGTTCTCGTCGGACGCCAAGTTCGACAGCGGCACCGGCTGGCCGAGCTTCTTCCAGCCGCTCGAAAGCGGCGTCGGAACGTCGACCGACTACAAGCTCATCTATCCGCGCACCGAAGTTCATTGCCGCCGCTGCGGCGGACATCTCGGACACGTTTTCGAAGACGGCCCGAAGCCGACCGGTAAGCGGTACTGCATGAATGGCGTCGCCATGACGTTCATGCCGAAGAGCGGATCGTAAGACGCCGTCCAACCATCAATCAGCGAGACCATCATGCGCCCGATCGCGTCGATCTCCGGGTTTGCCGCTGCCTTAGCGGCAGCATTCTGGCTCACCATGCCGGCAGCCATGTCCGGCGAGGCGGCAAAGCCCGCCGCCAATGGGCAACTTGCCGAAGCTATTTTCGCGGCTGGATGTTTCTGGTGTGTCGAAAGCGACTTCGACAAGCTCGATGGCGTGGCCGAAACGATTTCCGGCTACACCGGCGGCAAGACCGCAAACCCAACGTACGAAGAGGTCGGGAGCGGCACGACGGGCCATACTGAAGCCCTGCTGGTGCGCTATGATCCCAAGAAGGTGAGCTATCAAAAGCTGCTGCACCACTACTGGCGCAACGTCGACCTGCTGGATGGCACCGGCCAATTCTGCGACCGTGGCCCGCAGTATCGGCCGGCGATCTTCACCACCTCACCCGAGCAGGCGGCGGCGGCGGCGGCGAGTAAGGCCGAACTCAAGACCAGCGGCCGGTTCGACAAGCCGATTGCAGTTGAAATCCTGCCGGCGACGCCGTTCACAGCAGCCGAGGATTATCATCAGAATTACTACATCACCAACCCGCTCAAATATAAGTATTATCGGACCGGCTGCGGCCGTGATGCACGCCTGAACCAGCTTTGGGGCAGCGAAGCCGCCCACTAACAAGCGCAAAATTCTCAAGTCATCTTGGGGAACGATCTCCGCGCGTGCCACTTCTACACTAGCCGCGCGCTGGCGGATGGGTCAAATTCTCCACCAGAGGGACCAGTTGATTCGACCCGTAGCAACGGCTGCGGCATTGTCTGTGCGCTGCGGCTAAGCGCGTCGATGAACGCTCCCCGGGATTGACTTGAACAGCGGGAAGACAGGTGCAAGCGACCAGCGTCACAGTCACGGCACGGAGCTGCGCATGAGCCCAACCGGCGTCATGCCTCTGATGCGCTATCGCGATGTCGCCGCGGCGATCGCGTGGCTGTCCACTGTGTTCGGCTTCGAGCGCCGCTCAGTCGTGACGGATAGCGACGGATCCATTGCTTACGCGGAACTCTGGTACGGCAGCGGCGTCGTCATGATCGGCCCGGTCGGCGGTTCCCCGCTCGACAACTTCTTCCGCCAGCCGTCCGAACTCGGCGGTGTTAGCACGCAAAGCGCTTACGTCGCGGTTGAAGATATCGAAGCTCATCTGACACGCGCCAGGGCTGGCGGCGCGGAGATCGTCGTCGAATTCGGTGAAGCCTCAAGCGCCAGCCAGCGCGCTTACGCAGCCCGCGATCTTGAAGGCCATATCTGGAACATTGGCAGCTATTCGCCTTGGACGGGAACCAGTGCGCACACAAGCGGCGAAGACGATGATGACATCGGCATCCCCTATGCCCCTGCTACACGGCTGTCATCGATACTACAAACAGGTCTCTCCGCAGCGGTGCTAGCACTTGCCGGACTGACCATAGCGGCCGTCTGGTTGGCGCCGGCCGAGCCGGTCGCCATCGCACAATCGCGCAACGGAGCGGCAAATCCCGCTGATGCGGCCAACCGGGACAATCTATCCGAAGCAAGACGCGCCACGGCATCAGCCAGCGACGATACTGGCAGCGAGACGGCCGCCGTCCGTAAGGCCCTCAATCAGGAAGTCGCCGCGCGCCGCGATGCGGTCCGAACCATAGCCGCCATGCGCGAAGAGCTGGGACGCGAACGCGCAGCGCGGGAAACCGCCGAAGCTTCGAGTGTCGCCGCGCGCAGCCAGTTGCTGCGCGAGCGTGACGCCCGGGTCCGCATCGACGAGTTGGAAAAGAGCGCGGCCGGAACGCCGGGTGCTGCCAACGCTCTGGACCGCATCGTTCGTCCCGAGCCGGTGGCAAAGCGCGCTGCTGAACCATCCAGGTCGCAGCAAACCGGTACGGCGGTCGCGCCAGAAACGACGAGTTCGATTACGCCGGCCCCAGCAGACGCAGCGTCTGCGGCACAGCCCGATCCGGTGACGAAAGTTGCAGCACCAGATCCTGCGCCCACGGCGGACAGCAAACCCGATCCTTCTCAGTCTGCCACAACCGTTTCGCCGTTACCTGCGAGCCGTCCGGTCACCACCGGATCGATCGACGAGCCGGCAAAGTCTTCCGCGACGCCAGATGCTGACCCCGTCACGGCGGCTCCTCAGCCAAGCGCGACGGCGGCAACTCCAAAGTCGGCGGCGAATCCGTCTGCGATACCGGAGTCGGCTGTGGCGAAGGCCAAGCCGCAAAAACCGAAGGCAACAAAGTCGGTCCAGCGCCTGCCGTCCAAGCCGCGCCCCAAGCCGTCTGGCGGCAGCACACTGGGCTACTGGCCCTATGACTGAAAAAGCCTGGGACTGAAAAAGCCGGCGCGTGATGCGCCGGCGTTGGTTTTGTGCCTGGACAAGTGCCGGCTACTCGGCGGCCAGCCGGTGCGCCGCCAGCACCTGATCGGCAAGCCGCCCCGTCAGTTCGGCGAGATGATCGAAGCGCGCGGTGTAGGTGCCGACACCTGCCGTCGCCGATCGCAGCTCGACAATCAGGTCGTCCATCTCGGATGCCGGAATCTGCGCTGAGACGACATCCCAACCCGGCCATCCCGCTCGCGCGTCAAATCCGAGGATCTGTCCGCGCCGTTGCGAAATGATGGCATTGACCCGGGCCGTCGCTTCCGACGGCACGGCAATATCGACGGCATTGATCGGCTCGAGCAGCACGGGGTTACACTTCGGCATACCCTCGCTCATGGCCAGACGCCCTGCCTGCCGGAACGCCATGTCGGAGCTATCGACCGTATGGTACGAGCCGTCCTTCAGAGTCACCGCCACGTCGACGACGGGAAAACCGAGCGGCCCCGTCTTCAAGAAGTCGGCGACACCAATTTCAACAGACGGAATGTACTGACGCGGGACCACGCCACCGGTGATCTTTTCGTTGAACTTGAACCCTGAGCCGCGCGGCAACGGCTCGATGTCGAGCACCACGTCGCCGAACTGCCCGTGGCCGCCCGACTGCTTCTTGTGACGGCCGCGGATTTCCACCGACTTCTTGATCGTCTCCTTGTAGGGCACCTGCTGGCGCAGGCGATCGACGGCGATGCCGTACTTACGCGCCAACCGCTCGAACGCAACGCGCAGGTGCATTTCGCCCTGCCCCTTGAGCAAGGTCTGATGCGTGTCGGCGGTGTGTTCGATGATCAGTGAGGGATCTTCCTCGACCAGCTTGGCAAGCGCGGACGACAGCTTGACCTCATCCTTGCGGTCTTTGAGGCCGATACCGGCCGCCAGAACCGGCTCGGGCGGCGGCGGTACAGGAATTTGCACAATGCCGCCTTTGCCGATGGTGACCGTTTCTCCAGTTCTGATCGACTCCAGCCGTCCAAGGGCCACCGTATCGCCGGCCTTGGCGGCGCTGCGCTTTTGTAACTCCTCGCCGCGCACCGCGAACACGCCGGCGGCGCGTTCTTCCGATCCCGAGACGCCGTTGACGATGGCCCCCTCGGCGAATTCGCCGGTCAGAATGCGGGCAATCGAAACCTTGCCGCCATGACCCGTGTGCAGTGTCTTGAACACGAACGCCGACGACTTGGTGTTCTCAAGCTTCAAGCGTTTGGCCGTGTCGCTGGCGAACGGCGCTTCGTGGCGCAGCGCTTTCAAGAGCCGCAGGATGCCATTGCCGTTGTTGGCACTGCCAAGCAGTACCGGACAGATCAACCCATCGCGCAGCTCGCGGCCAAGGTCGTCGAAGATGCGATCCTTGGGCGGCTGCATATCCGTCAGCAACTGCTCCATCAGTTCGTCGTCGTAGTCTGCCAGCTTTTCAAGCATCTGGAAGCGCGCTTCTTTCTCGCGGTCCATGATGCCGGCCGGCAGTTCGATCACCTCGCTGGCCGCATGCTCGCGATAGACGTAGGCGCGTTCCGAGGCAAGATCGACGAAGCCGGTCGCGATGCCGTTGTCCCAGATCGGAATCTGGCGCAGCACGAGCGGTTTTGACGACGCCGGCTGCAGCACCGGAATGATTTCGCGCACAGGGGTCGCGAAACTGTCGATTTTGTTGAGAAACAAGAAATGCGGAAAGCCGCGGTCTTCGAGGACTTTGAGGATGACTTGTAGCGCCGCAACACGCTTTGGATCCGGCTCGCAGACAACAACCGCGGCGTCGGCCGCCGACAGCGCCAATGTGCCTTCGTGCTGGAACTCAACAGAGCCTGGACTATCGATGAAGGTGAAATGATCGCCGAGAAATTCAACGTCGGCGATGTTGAGCTGAACACTCATGCCGTGATCGCGGGCTTCGGGGGAGCTGTCACCGATCGTGTTCTTGTCGGCAATAATACCTTGTCGTTGAATGGCGCCGGTGCGGGCGAGTATGGCTTCGAGAAGAGTTGTTTTGCCGGAAAGATACGGGCCGACCAGTGCGATGCATCTGGAGCTGCGGCCCGACGCTGGCCCACGCAGTGGGCCGCCGGAAGTCCCCATTGTTTCCTCCTTATTTTTTTTGCGAGTGTGTCGAGGCGCGCTAATGGGCGCATGGAAGGGCGCGTCGCGCTTCCCCGCGCCTCACTGAGGAGGGCGACAGTCAATCGTCGCGCCGCGTTGAGGGACTGACAAGGGGCGCGGTGATCACTTCTCGCGGAACTCGCTAAAATTCGTATCGTCGAGATCCGTGTAACACTCGCCGCAGCGCACAATCCCGGTTAGCTATTGCTGCGGCGCACAACAGTTCCACTTTGAATCAGGACGACTTTTTTGATGCCAAAGTTCGAATATTTCTTGACCTGCGACACTTCTGCATCAACATTTGAGAAAGGTGCTCGGCGCACACTGATGAGTTCATGAGCACGCGTTTGGCCGGGGTAGTGAGACGATGCGTACAGAGACGTTGATCAACACGGCGCGGGCGGCAGGCTTCGCAATGGCCGCCAGCGAAGACGTTTTTGAAGCGGATCCGGTGGCGATCGCGCCAACGGGAGTTCGCAATCGTTCGACGTTGCAGTCGGCACGCGTCGCACTCATCCGCAGCCGGGCACGACTGCAAAACGCCCACGTCTCCAACCTCAATTCGACCTTGCGCCACTTTGCGGTCTCGTGGCTGCCGGGTCGTGCGCCGGCCTGACCGGCGACGCTCCAAGTCAACCTCCGATCTATGACAATTGACGGTCCCGCTCCGGGATGCGAGCCTTTGGCGTGCCATGATTATCTGGCGCCATTGCGGTTCTGGTCGCCAGGAGGTTTTGAATGCGCCGTGCTCTCGCTTGCGCTCTCGGAATTGGATTGATCGCCGGATTGGGCGTTGCCACGGCGCAAAACGTCGAAGTGATCAAGGAACGCCAAGGCATTCTTGAAAGTTTCGGCAAGGCGGCCAAACCGCTCGGCGCGATGATGAAGGGCGAAGCCGATTTCGATCTCGCCAAAGTGCAGGCCGCACTTGCTCTGCTCCAGGAGAAGGCGCCGAAGCTCCCAACCCTGTTCCCCGAAGACAGCAAGACCGGCGAAGACACCGAAGCGCTGCCCGCCATCTGGGAAAACAAGGCTGACTTCGAGCCGCGCTACCAGAAGCTCGCCGACGACGCCAAGGCGGCGGCGGCAGTGATTACCGACCAGGCGTCGTTCGAAGAGAATTGGCCGAAAGTAACCGGCAACTGCAGCGGCTGCCACAAGAAGTACCGCAAGCCGCATGACCACTAGCATTGATCGGCCGGCTCTGGTCCCCGTTTGGGATGGCCCGACCCGGCTCTTTCACTGGCTGCTGCCGTTCCTCGTCCTCTCGGCTTGGATCAGTTACCGCTATGCTGAAAGCTTTGGCGATGTCCGCCTCGTCTGGCATCGCGCCAATGGGCTGACCGTGCTCGTGCTGATCGTCTGGCGGCTGCTGTGGGGCGCCGTTGGATCGAGCACATCGCGGTTTTCATCGTTTGTGCGCTCACCGGCAAAGGCAGTTGATTACGCCCGCGCGCTCAGGGCCGGACCGGGCCCCAAGTACCTCGGCCACAACCCACTCGGCGCCTATGCCGTGCTCGCACTCCTCGCCGCACTCGGATTTCAAGCCTCGCTCGGCCTATTCGCCATCGACGAAAATGATATCGTCGGCGGGCCGCTGTTTCGGCTGGTCGGTTCGGCGATGCGCAAAGACATCACCGAGCTGCACGAATGGAATTTTTTCTACATCGTGCTGACACTGATTGCCGTGCACCTCGCGGCCAACCTGTACTACCGCGTCATCAAGAAGGAGCCGCTCATCACGGCGATGGTGACGGGCAAGAAGCCGGCGGCCGACTACGCCGACGCAAGCGAAGCGGCACTTGTCGCACGGCCCTGGTGGCGGGCATTTGTCTGCCTGCTCGCCGCCAAAGCAATGGTCTTTGGCACCATCCTCGCGCTTGGCGGGCGGCTGGCCCTCTAGCTCACCGCCGCCAACCCCTGTTCCAGATCGGCGATGATGTCGCTGACATCTTCAATCCCAACCGACAAACGCACGACATCCGGCCCGGCCCCGGCGGCCGCGCGCTGCGCGTCGGTCAACTGCCGGTGCGTGGTCGAAGCCGGATGAATGACGAGGCTTCTGACATCACCTATGTTGGCGAGGTGTGAGAACAGTTTGAGCTTCGAGACCAGACTGACGCCCGCCTCGTACCCGCTCTTGAGGCCGAACGTGAACACCGCACCCGCGCCCTTCGGACAAATCCGCTGGGCTATCGCGTGGTTCGCGTTCGACGGCAAACCGGCATAGTTCACCCAGGCCACGGCAGGATGCTTTTCGAGATACGCAGAGACCGCCAGCGCGTTGTCACAATGCCGCTCCATCCGGAGCGCGAGCGTCTCTATACCAGTGAGAATAAGGAACGCGTTCATCGGCGCAATCGCCGGACCTATATCGCGCAAACCCATGACCCGCGCCGCAATCGCGAACGCCATCGGTCCGAAGGGTTCGGCCAGGACCATGCCGTTGTAGGAGGCATTCGGCTCGACCAATGTCTTGTAGCGATGCTTGGCCGCCAGCCAATCGAACGTGCCGCAATCAACCAGCACGCCGCCGATCGAGTTGCCATGCCCGCCCATGAACTTGGTCAGTGAATGGACGATGATGTCGGCGCCATGGTCCTTCGGCCGGCACAGGTAGGGCGTCGCCAGCGTGTTGTCGACGATCAGCGGCACGCCGGCCGACTTGGCAATCGCGGCGATGGCCGGAATGTCGATCACCATGCCACCGGGATTGGCAATGCTTTCGATGAAAATCGCCTTGGTCTTCGCCGTCACCGCCGCCGCGACGCTGTTGGGATCGGTCGCGTCCGCCCACGCGACGTTCCAGTTGAACTTCTTGAAGGCGTGATTGAACTGGTTGATCGAACCGCCATAGAGCTGGCGGCCGGCGACAAATTCGTCGCCCGGCTCAAGCAGTGTGTGAAATGTCAGGAACTGCGCTGCGTGACCCGACGCGACGGCGAGCGCCGCCGTGCCGCCTTCGAGCGCCGCAACGCGGGCTTCGAGCACACCCTGCGTCGGGTTCATGATGCGCGTGTAGATGTTGCCGAACGCCTCAAGCCCGAACAGCTTGGCGGCATGATCGGCGTCGTCGAAAGTGAACGACGTCGTCTGATAGATCGGCGTCACGCGGGCATTGGTCGCCGGATCAGGCGCGGCGCCCGCGTGCACGGCGAGGGTCGCAAATTTCGGACTGGCGGCGGCGTCATCGATCATTGTGCGGGTCCTTGGCTGGCCGGGATCGCCGCAAAGAACCCCAGCCGGCCGGTGGGGTCAATGGGGATCGGGTACCGGGCCGGCCCGCCTGAGAGCCAGGAAGCAAACCGCTGATCAAAAGAAATCAAAACACTTTCTTCAGGGTCGCTATCTACTATTGTGCAAAGTCTTAACCACAAACTGATCGGGACTTGCCGTGACAGTGACCCCGCATCCGGCCGCAACGGCGCATCTTCCGGGCTTCATCACAGCTCCCGGCGAGACAGACGTTTTGTTGGCGTTCGCGACCGTTCTCCTGATCGGAGCGGTTCTCGCCGTCGGCGTGCTCTTCCTCTGGCTTCACTCGTTGCCCGAGCGGATGGTGCACAACGCAACCAAGTGGCAGATTGATCTCGTTGCCGTGCTTTGCCTGCTGTCGTTGTTCACGCATGTGCACGCCTTCTGGGTAGCCGCCCTGTTGTTGGCGTTTTTAAAAATTCCCGAGTTCGCGATGCCCGATTTCTCCAGCCCGCTGTCACGGATCGCCACCTCTTTGGAAGACTTGGCAAGTGCGAATCCGCCGTCACAGTCGACGGCCTCGGGACCGGCAACCAAGCCTCAACTGACAGCCAAGAAAGTATCGTCAGAGCCGCCGTCCTCGCCGGAGGGCACACCCCATGCTTGAAGTGCTGCTCTGCTCGCTCGTCACCGTGTTTCCCGATTACCTGTACCGCCACTTCGGGCAGGGCAAGCGTATTGGCAAGGAAATCACGATCTACTCGGTCTGGTACGAGCTCCGCTACGGACTCGTCACGTGCCTCATGCTGACCATCCTACTCATCACTGTCATTTTCTATCACCATCCCACCACGCATAATGTGACGGCCTACTTCCGGACTATTCCCATCGTGTCGGAATCGAGCGGGCGGGTGGCCGAGATCTTTGTCGGTCGCAGCGACGAAATCAAGCAAGGGTCTCCGATCTTCAAGCTCGATGCCGCCAAGCAGGAAGCTGCACTCGTCGTTGCAGAGCGCCGCATCGCGGAGATCGATGCGACGATGAAGATGGCGGAGGCCGATATCGCAGCCGCCGAAGGCCAGCTTCAGCAGGCGATCGGCGCTTACGAACAAGCGCTCGAAGAACTGAGGACCAAGGAAGAACTCCAACGGCGGAGTCCCGGAATTGTCGCCGGGCGCGATATCGAGCGCTTGCAAATAACAGTCCAGTCGCGCCAGGGCGGCGTTGCTGCGGCCACTGCCTCAAAGAGCGCCACTGAGACGCGCCTTTCGACGCTTCTACCGGCCGAAAAAGCCAGCGCCGAAGCCGCACGCACACAGTCCCAGGTCGAACTCGACAAAACCATCATCTATGCCGGTGTCGATGGCCGTGTCGAACAATTCCTCTTGCGGGTCGGCGACTACGTCACGCCGATAATGCGACCCGCCGGTGTCCTCATTCCGCATGACGCGGGGCGTGGCCGACTGATCGCCGGCTTCAATCAAATCGAGGCGCAGGTCATCAAAATCGGCATGCCGGCCGAAGTGACCTGCATCTCGAAGCCCCTGACCATCGTTCCCATGGTCGTCACCGGGGTTCAGGATTACATCGCGGCGGGACAGCTCCGCACCACAGAGCAGCTCCAGGATGCGCAGCAGGTGACGAAAGCTGGGACGCTCACGGTTGCACTTGAACCACTATACGCGGGTGGGCTCGATGGCGTAACGCCCGGTTCGAGCTGCGTCGCCAACGCCTATACTCGGAACCATGACGAATTGGAACATGGCGATGTCGGTCTTCTCCGCTGGATTTATCTCCACATCGTCGACACGGTCGCGATCGTCCATGCCATCCTGTTGCGGCTTGAAGCATTGATGCTGCCGGTCAAGACACTCGTGCTTGGCGGCCACTGACGTGAGCCCATGACGATCGAACCGCGCACGTCTGTCAAGCTTCCGGATCCCAGCGCACACCGTGAGCTCGGCGCGGCAGCCGTGAACAGCACGTCGCCTTTGCGGTGGCTGTTTGTGCTCGCGCCCATTCTCGTGATTGTCGTCACGGCTGGCAACCTCTTGGGTCGTTGGTCGACGCCATCGCAGCAAGCGCTGCCTGGCGCGCGCGATCAGCAACGTCAAGCAGCGGACCCAAAGCAGGCGCAAACCGAACACTACGCTGAACCAGATGCGCCGGGCCCGGATCGGCGTGAGAGCACGATCGCCAAGCCGGTGGACAAGCCGCCAGCAAATGCCGAGGATGCACTACAGGATATCAAAAAGCAGCTGAAGCATCTGTTCCCGCAGCGTGATCCGGCGAACTCCGGCAGCCCGCCAAGCGACCCACCTGACGACGGGACGCCGGCACCGGCAGAGATCGTGCCCGAGGCCGAGCCGGAGCCGGCGTTTGATGTCTACGACGTCGTGGCGCTGTTGCCGAAGGCCGACCCG
>JANORU010000192.1:0-5307 GCA_031415475.1 Hyphomicrobium sp. | reverse complement strand
ATTACGTCCATCCAGCAGGCCGTGTTGGCAAAACAGACGGGAACATCCGCACCGAGCGATTTCGCCAGCGTGGTCCAGTCGACGGCATCAGCGTGTGAGGCTTTCTGCGAGCGCACCAGTCGAAGAACAGCCGCCGCATCGGCCGATCCGCCGCCGATCCCGGCGGCAATCGGCAAGGTTTTGTCGAGCGTGATGTGACCGAGCGTCAAATCCGGGCCGGCCCGCGATAGCGCATCGAGCGCGACCGCAACGAGATTTGCGCCAGCGATTGAACCGCCAAACTCACCGGTGATGGTCACGCCTTTTGGTTTGCCTGGATCAAGCGAAAGGCTGTCACCGATGGCTGCAAACGCAACCAGGCTTTCAAGCTCATGGTAGCCGTCTGCCCGCCGGCCGATCACGCGAAGTGTCAGGTTGATCTTGGCGCGCGCCGTCTCGCGCGTCGTCATCGGATCAATTGGCTCCGCCGGCTGGCGCAGGTGTGACGCTCGTCGCTGCTTCCTTGGTCGGCGCGGCAGCCGATCCACCGTCGGCCGACAGGCCATCGGCCAGCTTGCGCTGGATCTTAGCAACGTCCTCCGGCTCGGGTTTCAACGTCAGCGCCTGATCCCATTGGAAGCGGGCTTCGCGCTCGCGTCCGACTTTCCAAAGCGCGTCACCGAGATGATCGTTGAGCACCGGATCGTCCGGGCGCAATTCAACTGCCCGTTCGAGGTAGCGCACGGCATCTTTGTAATTGCCTTGTTTGAAGTGGGCCCAGCCGAGGCTGTCGACGATATAGCCGTCGTCCGGTTTTACCGCGACGGCCTTTTCGATCAGCGCCATGCCGTCCTTCAAATGCAAGCCCTGGTCGATCCAAGAGTAGCCGAGATAGTTGAGGACCAACGGTTGGTCGGGATACAGATCAAGTGCTCTCTTCAAGTCTTTTTCAGCCGCCGGCCAATTCTTTAGCCGTTCGTACGATGTGCCGCGCGCGTACAGGTAGCTCCAATGGCGCCGGTCGAGTTTCGGGATCAGTGCAATCGCCTGGTCGTAGATGCCCACGGCTTCGGTATAGAGCTTGCGCGATCGCAAAATGCTGCCGAGCGCATCGAGTGCTTGCAGTTGCTCCGACAGATCGATTTTGGGCGCCGTAGGCTGCGGTGCGCTCGCCGCCGCATCCGGCGCTGGGCTGCCGCCCTGGTCGCCAGCCGCCGCGGCTTTCATCAAAACGATTAGAGTTTCCTGTCCGACCAGGCCGTCGGCCTTAATGCCGGATTTCTCTTGAAACGCACGCACGGCCTTGCGCGTTGCGTCGCCGAACCGGCCGTCGACCGCGTCTCCAATATTGTAGCCAAGCTTCAACAGCGCGCCCTGGACGTCGCGCACGACCTCGCCGCCCGATCCAGCCTTGAGTACCGCGTCGCCCAGATCGGGGATGCTCACTTCGCTAGCGGCGGCAGGCTGGGAAGGCTCCGTAGTGGCCGCCGGCGGTGATCCGGAGATCGGCTTGGCCGTATCGAGCAGGGCGGTCAGAACAGCGCGGGCTTCTTCGTCGCGATCGAGAGAGTTGAGATTGAAGGCCTTGCGGATTTCGATCGCTGACTCGAGCGGCGATCCCTTTGGAATGCGGTCGTAGATTGCGATCGCTTCGATGTACTGTTTGTTGGCCTCGTGCGCGTTGGCAAGCGCGGCGAGCGCGAACGAATGATCCGGTTCGATGAACAGTGCCATTTGCAAATAGAGTATGCCGACGCCGACCGCACCCTCGCCGATCAGGGCCTCGCCAAGGCCGTAAAATACTTCCGCCAACCCGTCGTTGGGTTCGGTCACAAGCAGATCGATTTTCGCGCCCGGCTGAATCTCCGCCCTGAGCGCACGCGCCATCGGGTGGCCTTCACCTTGGGTCTTTTCCAGGTGCACTTTGAGGATCTGGCGCGCGGCTTTGGTATCGCCGCCGTTGGCCACGCTTCGGGCATAGGCGAGCGCGGTACGCAGCGTACGGCTGTCCTGGTCGAACACTTTTTCATAGGCTGCTTTGGCGTCTCCGCGACGGCCCGCAGCGTCGGCGATCAATGCCCGGTGATAGCGCAAATAGAACTGCGCCCACTCGGCTTGCTTGGGAACAACGAGCAGATCGAGTGCCGCTCCGGTGTTTTTTTCAGCCAGCTTGGTCCATGCCAGAGCCAAGGCACTCGTCAATTCGCCGATCGGACCAGAGGAAGCGGCCTTGAAGTGCTCTTCCGCTTTTTTCCAGTTGGTGCTTCGGAATTCGGTCAGGCCCAGGAACAGACGCGCCATGCGATGCTGCGGCTGCAGGGATGCAAGTTCCTCGGCATGGACTTCTGCCTTCTGCCAATCACCCCGCGAGGCGTCCATCAGCATCGCCTGCTCAAGGAGCATTTCGCTGGCCGGATCAAATGTCAGCGCCCCGCTGTAGAACGCGGCAGCCTCACTCAAATCGTTCTGGCCGCGAGCAAACCGGCCTGCAAGATAGCTGCCGGACAACGTGTGGCTGGTGTCGAGTTCCAGTCCGTCGGCCGTTTCGGTGGCGAAGCTGGGCAGCGGGCTTGCAAGTCCCAGTGCGAGCGCCATCGCGAACACAGGCAAAGATGGGGAGCCTCTGTCGGATCTGGCGCGCATCAAGGGGGTCCTCCGCAGGGTTCAAGTCGGCACCATCGGCCGTGCTCGCCGCAGTGTAGCAAAGATATTGGCGCCCTGGCGACAGGGCGTTGCCGGTTTGGCACCGCAAATCTGTGAAATTTCGGCAAGTTCCTCCCGCGAGCGCATTAAGAACTTGCGATTTCTGATGTTTGAGTGCCGCCGAAGCTGGACTAAAGTTTCGTCGGGCCGGAGTTTGAACCGACGTCGCGTCTTCGCCGCAGGTGTTTGGCGAGGCAGGATGGGGTCTCCGTCCCTGGCAAGAAACGGCTCGGAGGCGCCACATGGTATCGTCGAATAGCCCTTTCCCGACTGCAACGGTGGTCGCGCTGGTTGCTGTTCTGCAAGTCGTCGCCGTGCCGGATGGTCAACCATCAGGTTCGCCGCCGAACGGGTTCAATTTGGCGGAAGGTCAAGTCAACGATACGCCGCCGGCTGCCAAGGACCCGGTCGTGGCGCCCGATGCGGCGGGCGAGAGTGTCGGGGAACCGGCTGGCG
Source organism: Hyphomicrobium sp. (assembly GCA_031415475.1). GTDB lineage: Bacteria > Pseudomonadota > Alphaproteobacteria > Rhizobiales > Hyphomicrobiaceae > JAGVSR01. The sequence continues at coordinate 2,169 of JANORU010000192.1, read as the reverse complement.
ATGCGATCGTCGAGGGCGAACCTTCGCTCGACGATCCCGTCGTACTTCCCGACGCCGGTGATGAGCCGCCAGAAGGTGGGCCAGAGGGCGGCGCCGAAGCTGGTGGCAGCGACGACGCGGCTGCCGGCTCGGCAGAAGACCTCGATGGCAAAGACAAGCCGAAAGAGTGAGCACCTTGACCAAAGCGCTTGGCTGGAGTTCGCGGCTGATTGGTGACCCGGCGCGGCATTGATCGGCCCGCGCGAACCGGCAAGCCGGCGGTCGAAATTCGCGCCAATCCTCTCTCTTGTTTCGCGTCAGCCCCTTGACGCCCGTCGCGCCAACCTTCTTATTCAGTCTGTCAGTTGGCCGGGCGGCCGCTGCCGGTTGCTCGGGCTTTGTGGCCCATCAATGAGTGACCGGTGGAGGAAAGTCCGGGCTCCACGGAAACAAGGTGGCGGTTAACGGCCGCCGGGGGCGACCCCAGGGAAAGTGCCACAGAAAACAAACCGCCGAACGCGGCGCGAGTCGCGGGCAGCAAGGGTGAAACGGTGCGGTAAGAGCGCACCGCGGTTCCGGTAACGGCGCCGGCAGGGCAAACCCCACTTGGAGCAAGACCGAATAGGGATGGCCGGCACGCGGGGCAACCCGGCGTGCAGGGCGTGGTTCCGGGCCCGCCATCCGGGTTGGTTGCACGAGGCGCTCAGCGATGAGCGTCCCAGATGAATGGCCGTCGCGGAGGAAACTCCAAACAGAACCCGGCTTACAGGCCAACTGACACGTTTTTTGCCGTCGGCAGTTCGCGAGACACCGTTCTTGCCGATGCGGTTTCGCTAACGGCCTGGCGATCTTCTGTTCACCTCGGGCAGTGAATTGCATAGTCTCAGAATGGAATTGCGAGGTTTTGCTCAAAGGGCAATACTGCGCAGGTTCGCTAAAACTCAAAAGAAACGGCCACGGGAGGTCGAAGTATGTTCCAGTCTACCAAGTCTCTGTTGCTTTGGCTTCTAACCATCGGTTCGGTCGTTGTAGCCGGTTGGACGTTCGCGTCTCGCAATGAGGTGGTCCGTCAGTTGAAAACTGTCGAAACGGCGCGTGACACCGCACTCGACAAGGTCAAAGAGCTTTCTGAAAAATTGACCACAGTCGAGAAAGACCTCAACCAGAACAGTGAGGCAGCAGCGACCTTGAGAAAGGTCGAGGATTTGCTGTTGAGTCTGAAGAGTCCGGCGGCCGGGGCTGCAACGTCTGCGTCCGACGCGGCAACGCCATCGAGTACGCCAACGGCTGCGCCTGACAGTGCGCCTGTGGATGCGGCAACGACGGCCCCAGCTCCGGCAGCCACCGATGCTAAGCCTGCTGACGCCGCGGCAACGGATGCCAAGCCAGCTGATGCGGCTGCGAGCGATGCTGCATCGACGTCAACGCCTGCAGCAGACTCATCGTCAGCTGCAAAAACAGAAGTTGCCAAACCGGCGGATGCGGCAGTCACTCCTGCCACTTCGGACTCCAAGCCGGCTGATGCTGCGGCTACTCCAGCAACACCTGAAGCCAAGCCGGCAGACGCTGCTTCTACCGGCGAAGCGCCAAAGCCTGCCGATGCGTCAGCCGCGACGGGGGAGGCACCCAAGCCTGCCGACGCTTCGACGACACCGGCGACAGAAGCGAATCCAGCGGAGGCAACCGTTACGCCAGCGGACGCCGCAACGCCTGCTGAGGCGAGCGCGTCGTCAACCGCAGCACCTTCAAATGGTGCAACGCCGATGCCGGCAGAGAGCATGACGACGACGGTGCCGGATGTCTTGAAGCCGACGGAAACGCCGACTCCGGTAACGGATACAAGCGTTCCAGCCGCCGCAGGAGCTGCCGCTGCACCGGCGGCGCCGACGCCCTGAGCACACGGACTGGCAAAGTCGCCATTCGATATGTAGGCCGGCACCCTGTGGGTGCCGGTCTTTTTTGTGCATTGCACTGAAATGTCTGAGCTGTGGACAACCAGCAGCACCCCAGAAAAATCGTTAACGGACCGTTGACGACCATAAAATCCCATGTCATCCCATAAGAACCCGACCGCACCGGGTAGGGTTCCGTGGTGTGGCGCTGTCTTCGGAGAGAGGGCCCTAAGCTTGAGCGACTGCCACGGGCCTGCCGGTGGTTCAGGTCCGAAAACGTGTCGGCGTGGCGTTGAGG
>JANORU010000191.1:0-1592 GCA_031415475.1 Hyphomicrobium sp. | reverse complement strand
TCGGCCAGCGCTTGGGCGAGGTTGGACATGGCATTGGCCCAACTCATCGTTGCGGCCGCGGCTCGATCCTTGGCCTTGGAGGCGAGCGATGCCACATCCGGCACGCCCCACAGCGCCATCGCATTCAACATGCAGCCGCTGACGGCCTTGTTGGCATTGAGCATGGTGGCGATTGGCCCCGCTACCATGCCTGAGAACGCACTTTCCGCACAGCCATAGGGACCACCGGCGATAATCGCCGCGCCCCTTACAACATCGCCGTGCGCAAACTGGAACTGTCCGGCCATGTAGGCGCCGGACGAAATGCCCGAGACCGACGAATCGTTGATATCGATGCCAAGTGGCGGCAGCTTCGTTGACGGCTCGCGGCCGCAAGACGTCAACAACACGGCGAGGCCCAGAAGAGCCACGAGGGGGAAACGGCGCATGGATGGGGGTCCCTTCAATTGATGGAACACTACCCTTCGAGGTCAACGAGTGCGAGTGCGGCTCTGCCACGCTACTTGAGGCGAACCGTCACGCGATCGGCGCGGCCCATGGCATCGATGACCTGGAGTTTCACGAAACCGCGGCCATCAGGCGCCCAGGCAACCTCGCGGGCGGCGGCTTCGGCATCCATGGGCTTGCCATCGACCAGCCAGGTGAGCGGCAGCGCGCCGCCTTCGGCTTTGACCATGATCGGCTCGTCGCCTCGATCCTCGACATCGAGTTCGGCGCGGTCCGGCGGGAAAGCAATCAGCACCGGCTTGTCGAGATAAGGACCCGTGTTGCCACCATCCTGGTCGGGACCAAAGCGCTTCAACGGCTGCGGCAGATCTGCGCCGGCCATGCGAACGACGCTGGCGGGTGCCGCCCGCAGCGGCGTGCGCTTGTCGGCGACGCGGGCGAACGCATCGAACAGGATCGGCGCGGCGGCGATCCGGCCCATCAGTCCCGGCACCGGCTGACCATCGGGACGGCCAACCCAGACGACAATGGTGTGACGGCCATCGAAGCCGGCGGCCCAGGCATCGCGATAGCCGTACGAGGTTCCGGTCTTGTAGGCGATCCGCCCAGGCGCTCCATTGAGCGGGGCGGGCGCATCTTTCAGAATGTCGGTGACGTACCACGCGGCCGACGCCGACAGCAGCCGGCGGCGCGACGCTTCGCGAGCCGGCATCGGTGGAGCCTTCGCCTGCTCGCTCGTCCATCGAAGTGCAACCGGCTCGCCGCCACGCGCGAGGCCCGCGTAAAGCGCCGTCAGATCGGACAATCGCATCCCGACGCCACCGAGCGCCATGGCGAGCGATGGAACGGCGTCCGGCGGAAGTTCGGTCTTGATGCCCGCACGCTCCATGCGGTTCGAAAGTTTTTGCGGACCAACAGCCGAGAGAAGTTTGACCGCCGGCACATTGAGCGACAGGCCCAACGCTTCGCGCATCGTTACCGTGCCGTGGAATTGTTCGTCGAAGTTTTCCGGGCGATAGGACCCGAACCGCGTCGGCTTGTCTTCGATCAGCGTTTCGGGATGGGCGAGGCCGCCTTCGAACGCCAAGCCATAAATCAGCGGCTTCAGCGTCGAACCCGGCGAGCGCACCGCCTGCACCATGTCG
>JANORU010000190.1:0-6781 GCA_031415475.1 Hyphomicrobium sp. | reverse complement strand
GCGCGTCATGCCGGCAAGCGACGGCAGCACGGCCGGAACGGTGTCACCGGACGCTGGGCGATCGAAAATGGCATCGAGAACCTGAACCATGGGCGCAGGGTGTACTCGCTTTGCCGGTTTGCCGAAAGGGCCAGCCGGTCGCGGATTGGTCGCCGCGACCGGGCTCAGAGTATTAACGGCCGGCTTTACAGCTTCACCATGACGTGGCGGACGAAGGTGTAGTCTTCGAGCGCGTACATCGAGAGGTCTTTGCCGTAGCCTGAGGACTTGATGCCGCCATGCGGCATTTCATTGAGGAAGATGAAATGCGTGTTGACCCAGGTCGCGCCGTACTGAAGCCGTGCGGCGGTCGCCATGGCCTTCGAGACATCCTTGGTCCAGACGGATGACGCCAGCCCATACTCGGACTCATTGGCCCAGGTTATCGCGTCTTCAGCATCATTGAAGCGTGTGACGGAGACAACGGGGCCGAACACTTCTTTTTGCACGATTTCATCGCTGTGAAGCGCGTTGGCAACCACTGTCGGCTCGAAGTAGAAGCCGCTGCCGGCCGCATCCTTGCCGCCGGCCGTCACTTCAGCATTGCCACTCGTCCGGGCGCGATCAACGAAGCCGCGAATCCGGTCGCGCTGGCGCGCCGAAACGACCGGGCCGATTTCGTTGTCATCGTCGTTGGCCAGATCGTACTTGATGGTTTTGACGGCGGCTGACAGGTCGGCGACTAGGTTGTCGTAGACCTTCTTGTCGGCATAGATGCGGCACGCGGCGGTGCAGTCCTGGCCGGAATTGTAGTACCCGAAGGTCTTGACACCTTCGACGACCGAAGCGACGTCGGCATCGTCGAACACGATGACGGGGGCCTTGCCGCCAAGTTCCAGATGGGTGCGCTTGAGCGTGGCCGATGCCGCGTCGATTACTTTCTGGCCCGTGCCGATGCTGCCGGTGACCGAAACCATGGCGACTTTGGGATGCGAGATCAGCGCTTGGCCCACTGTTTGTCCGCGGCCGTGGACGATGTTGACGACGCCTTCGGGGAATATCGCGGCGATGGTCTTGGCCAGCATGAGCGTCGACAGCGGCGTGATTTCCGATGGCTTCAGAACAATCGTGTTGCCGCCGGCCAGTGCGGGCGCCAATTTCCAGATCGCCATCATGAGAGGATAGTTCCACGGCGCGATCGAGCCGACGACGCCGATCGGATCGCGGCGGATCATCGAGGTGTAACCGGCCAGATATTCGCCGGCGACCGTGCCGTGCATGGTGCGAACCGCACCGGCAAAGTAGCGGAAGCAATCGGCGCCAATCGGCATCTCGTCCTGCAGCATGCGGATGTAGGGCTTGCCGCAGTTCAAGGCCTCGACGCGGGCGAAGGCCTCGGCATCTTTGTCGATGGCGTCCGCGAGCTTCAGGAGCAGAGCGGCCCGTTCGCCCGGTGTGGTGCGCGACCAGGTCTTGAAGGCCTTGGCGGCAGCTTCCACCGCGAAGTCGACTTGCGCTTTCGAGGCCTCGGCAATGGTGGCGATGACCGCGCCGGTGCGCGGGTTGATGACGGTTTCTCCTGGTTCAGTGCCATCGACGAAATTCGAGCCGATCAGCATTTTTGTGTCGAGCATGGTGTCCTCCTTGGGAGTGATTGTTGTTACTTCGACGAGCCGCCGATGTGCTCACCCTCGCGGGTCAGGTAGTAGGCGGCGAGAATGGGCAGAAGGGTCACGAGAAACACGAACACGGCGACGACATTGGTCACCGGCCGTTGCCGTGGGCGAATGAGCTCGGACAACATCCAGATCGGCAGAGTGGATTGCTGGCCTGAGGTGAAGGTCGTGACAATCACTTCATCGAATGACAGCGCAAAAGCGAGCATACCGCCGGCCAGCAGCGCCGTGCCGATTTGCGGCAACACGACATGGCGGAACGTTTGGAAACCGTCGGCGCCGAGATCCATCGACGCCTCGATCAGATTGCCGGCCAGCCGCCGGAAGCGTGCCAGCGCGTTGTTGTACACGACAACGATGCAGAACGTGGCGTGGCCGAGCACGATCGTCCAGATCGAGAAATCGAGCCCCATGATGTCGAACGCGGAGCGCAGCGAAATGCCGGTGATGATGCCGGGCAGCGCGATCGGCAGCACGAACAGCAACGATACTGTTTCACGGCCGAAGAACTTGGCGCGCGATAAGGCGGCCGCCGCCAATGTGCCGAGAATCAGCGCCAGAAAGGTCGCGATGGCGGCGACTTTTACGGACAGAAACAGCGGCGGCCAGATATCCGGCCGCTCGCTCCAGGCAATGCCGAACCATTTGGTGGTGTAGCCCGGCGGCGGGAAGGCGAAGCTCTTGTCCTCGGTCGTGAACGCATAGAGGAAGATCAGGAGCAGCGGCAGATGCAGGAACAGCAGCGCTGCGATGGCGGCGATCTTGAGGCCGAGCGGGGCGGATGTCTGGCGGTCAGAGGACATCGAACGCCCCCATGCGCTTAGCCATCCAAAGATAGCCGGCCATGATCACCATCGGCACGACGGTGAACGCGGCGGCGAGCGGAATATCTCCGGCGGTGCCCTGCAGGGTGTAGACGGCCTGACCAATCATCAGCCGCGAGTTGCCGACAATCTGCGGCACGATGTAGTCGCCGAGCGTCAGGCTAAACGTAAAAATCGAGCCGGCAATGATCCCTGGAAGGGCCAATGGAAAAATCACCGTGCGGAAGGTCTGGCGCGGATCGGCGCCGAGATCGGTCGCTGCTTCGATTAGGTTGGCCGGCACGCGCTCAAGTGCGGCCTGGATTGGCAGGATCATGAACGGCAGCCAGATGTAGACGAACACCAGGAACGTGCCGATGTAGCTGAACGACAGCGACGGACCGCCGATCACGGGCATCGCCAACAGCCCGTCCACCACCCAGCTGAGATGGGTCACGCCGGCAAACCAAGTGATGATGCCTTCTTTCGCCAGGATAAGCTTCCAGGCGTAGACCTTGACGAGATAACTCGACCACAGCGGCATCATGACGGCCAGATAGAAGAGTGCTTTGGTCCAGCCCTTGGCATAGCGCGCCGCGTAGTAGGCGATCGGGAAAGCGATGATGGAGCACGCCAGAGTGACCATGGCCGCCATCGTCACCGTCCGCAGGATAATCTGGACGTTGGCTTCCTCAAGCAGCTCCGTGTAGGTCGCTAAGGTGAACTCGTGGACGACCAGGCCGGAAAAGTCGTCGAGCGAGTAAAAGCTTTGCAACAGCAGGGCGAACAGCGAGCCGACGTAGACGACACCGATCCATAGCAGCGGCGGCAGTAGCAACAGCAGCGTCAACAGTTCAGGGCGCGAGAAGAAAATGTCGGCGAGCGGCCGGCCCGGTGGCGGCGGCACGTCGAGGGTCGCCGCCGGAGCGCTCATGCCTCGCTCTCCATCGCAGTCATGGCCGACTTCGGCCAGATGAGGCGAACCTTATCGCCGATCTTGGTGCTGCTGCTGCCCGCTGGGACCGCTGCGGAAATGCGGACCGCCCCGGCTTCAATACCAATCCGGGTCACCGATCCCTGGTAGTTGATCGCGTGGACGACACCTTCGGTGCTGCCGTGATCGTCAGCAACACTTGCGGTCGCATCGCTCACCTTGATCCGTTCGGGACGCAGACTGGTCCAACGGGCGACGCCGCCATGGCGGGCAGCGAAGTCGGGTGGCAGGACGTTCGAAGAGCCGACGAAATCGGCAACGAACCGCGAATTCGGACGTTCGTAGACCTCAAGCGGCGTGCCGGCCTGGATGATGCGGCCGTCGTTGAAGATTGCCACCCGGTTGGCCATCGACAGGGCTTCACCCTGATCGTGGGTGACGAAGACAAAGGTAATGCCGAGGTCTTGCTGAAGCGCCTTCAACTCCTCCTGCATCTGCTCGCGCAGTTTCAGATCGAGCGCGCCGAGCGGCTCGTCAAGCAGCAGCACCTTCGGATTGTTGACGAGCGCCCGCGCCAGGGCGACGCGCTGGCGCTGTCCGCCTGAGAGTTGCGACGGGCGGCGGTCCTCGTAGCCGGAGAGCTTGACCATCGCCAGCGCCTCTCGCGCCTTCGTTTCGCGTTCAGCCAGTCCCACACCCTTGATCATCAGACCATAGGCAACGTTGCCACCGACCGTCATGTGCGGGAACAGTGCGTAGTCCTGAAACACGGTATTGACGGCGCGGCGATAGGGCGGAACACCGGCAACGCTGTCGCCGAAGATCAGAATATCGCCCTCATCGGGCTGTTCGAAACCGGCGATCAGTCTCAGGCACGTCGTCTTACCGGAGCCGGACGGTCCGAGCATGGCGAAGAATTCGCCTGGCGCAATATCAAGTGTCACGCCATCGACGGCTCGCACAGAGCCGAAATGGCGCGAAACGTTCTCAAAACGAACGGCTGATGACATGGCAGACGCGGGCTCTATCGGAAGACGGCCCGGCGATTGTTTCGCCGGGCCGTTGATTCCCGTTACATCGCTACTTACCGAGGATCGCGATGTAATCCTTGGCCCATTGCGAGTAGGGCACGCAGGCGCTTTCCTTTTCGCACTTGGCGGTCGGCGTGCGCCAGAACCAGATCTTGTCAAAGTTTTCGAAGCCGTTGGTGGCGCAGCCCGTGTCGGTCAGCAGGGCGTTACCCTTGCAAGCGGCAGGCACAGCCGGATTTGCACCGAACCACGAGGCGAGGTCACCTTGCAATTTCGGATTGATCGAGTGTTCAAGCCACTTGTACGCGCAGTTCGGATGCTTGGCCTCCGAGTGCATCATGGTCGTGTCGGCCCAGCCCGTCACGCCCTCTTCCGGTACCGTCGACGCGATTGGCTTCTTCTCGCCTTGCAGCAGATTGACCTGGAATGGCCACGTGCCTGATGCGACGACGCCTTCGTTCTTGAAATCGTCGATCTGCACCATGGCATCGTGCCAATAGCGTCCGACCAGCGCGCGCTGACCTTGCAGCAAAGCGATGACGGCATCGTATTGCGCTTTGTTGAGTTCGTAGGGGTTCTTGATGCCGAGCTCCGGCTTCTTCTTCATCAGATAGACAGCGGCATCGGCAATGTAGATCGGGCCGTCGAAGGCCTGTACGCGGCCCTTGTTGCTCTTGCCGTCGGGTAGGTTCTGTTCCTCGAACACCACCGACCAGCTCTTCGGCGCTTCCTTGAAGACATTGGTGTTGTAGGCCAGCACATTGGGACCCCACTGGAACGGCACGCCGTAGTGCACGCCATCAACCGTGTGCCACGGTGCATCCTTGAGGCGGTCGTCAACTGCTTTCCAGCTCGGGACGAGATCGACGTTGACCGGCTGCACTTTCTTGCCGGCGATCAGACGGAGCGAGGCATCGCCCGAGGCGGTGACGAGATCGAAGCCGCCCTGGTTCATCAGGGTCACCATTTCGTCGGACGTCGCTGCGGTCTTGACATTAACTTTGCAGCCTGAGTCCTTCTCGAAGCTTGTCACCCAGTCATAATTCTTATCGGTCTCGCCACGCTCGATGTAGCCGGGCCAGGCGACGATATCGACCTGACCCTCACCGTCACCAACCTTGGCCGGCATTTCGGCAAAGGCCGTGGCACCGGCGACGGCAATGAAGGCCGCTCCAGCGGCCCAACGCGTCAGACTAGACATACTCATGTTCTCCTCGATCTGAGTGAGCGCGTCGCTCGCCGGCCCTCGAGAGACGTGTACGGTGTTCGCGGCGAGCGCGCGGCCATGCGAGGGTTTCACCCCGCCGCGCCGGTCTCGACCGGGAGGAATGCTAGTTCACCCTGGGGCAATTGACGAGGGGCTTGCACACCTAAGTTCGCGTTCGCACCGCACAATTTCAGTGCAGCTTGACCTTTGGACCGGTGCGGTGATGGAGAAGACGCGAGAACGTGTCGAGCGTGGTCTTCCAGAAACCGTGAATCGCCGTTTCGTGCATTTTATAGAGTGAGCGATACATCATCTTGGCGATGAAGCCCTCGATCAGCATTTTCCGTCCGCTGATGAAACCCATCAGGCTGCCGACGGTCGAATAGCCTCCAAGTGAGACCAGCGAACCGAAGTCGCGATACTTGAACGGTTCGAGCGTCTGGCCGTCGAGCCGGCGGCGAAGCTGCTTGACGAGATGCGACGACTGCTGATGGGCGGCCTGGGCACGCGGCGTAATCGGGTTCTGCTGGCCAGCCTCGAGGAAATAGCAGCAATCGCCGAAAGAGAAGATGTTGTCATCGCGCGTGGTCTCAAGTGTCGGCTTCACAACCAGCGTGTTCCAGCGGCTGGCTTCAAGCCCGTCCAGGTTCGCCAGCACATCCGCGCCTTTGACACCTGCCGCCCAGACCACGAGTTCCGACGCAATGAATTCGCCCGACTGCAGCTTGACGCCGTCGGCCGTCACTTCGGTCACCTTTGCTTTGGTTTTGATATCGACCTTGAGGCCCTGCAGGATCTCTGTTGTGGCTTGCGATATGCGCTCCGGCAACGCCGACAGAATTCGGTCGTTGGCTTCAATGAGCGTGATCTTGATGTCCTTGTCCGGGTCGATGTTGTCGAGTCCGAATTCAACCAAGCCGCGGGTCGTGCGATGCAACTCGGCCGACAGCTCGGTGCCGGTGGCGCCGGCGCCGATAATGGCAACATCCATCTGCTCAGGCCTGATGGGAGCGGCTTGGGCTTGCGCACGCACGCAGGCGTTGAGCAGCCGCCGGTTGAAGCGCTCGGCCTGCTCAGGCGTGTCGAGCATGATGGCGTGCTCTTTGACGCCGGGTGTGCCGAAGTCGTTGGTCTGGCTGCCGATGGCGATC
>JANORU010000189.1:0-6963 GCA_031415475.1 Hyphomicrobium sp. | reverse complement strand
GACGCGCAGTTTTCAGCTCCGTTGGCCATCGAAGCGCTCGATGCCATCGCCGACGGCAATGCAAAACTCGACGAGTACCTGGCCGATTGCGCAACCCTCAATGCATCGCGGGCAGCAACCTTGCACACTCGCAGTCTTCAGAACGTATGGCGCGCTGCGGCCCGTCGCATGGCTGAAATGGTGGTCGCGTGGGAGAGAGAGACCTCCGGCGCCGTTCCCGAGGTCTACCAGAAGAATACGCAAGTTCTGACGAGCCTTTTGAGCAGCGCGTCTGGCGGACTGAGGCCGTGCATCAATGCCAGTGGCAAATTGTATGTTCCGCCGCTGCCGCAGCGCCGCCGCTTCCCGCGGCGCGCCATGCTCGAAGCCTGCACCATTTTTTGCAATGGCATCGAGCGCGAGGCCTTCGTCCGCGATGTGTCAGCCGGCGGTCTCGGCCTCGATCGCGTCCAGGGACTGAAGCGGGGCGATGTGATCTCGGTTTCGTTCAACACCGGCCGCCATCTGACGGGCCGCATCACCTGGGCCACCGGGCAGGGTGCTGGCGTAACGCTGCATCAGCCGCTCAGCTCGTCCGATCCGCTGATCTGTGGATAGCTCAGTTTTTCTCGGCGAGAATGGCGCGCAGGTAGCGGCCATACTCGTTCTTGGCGTACCGTTCGCCAATCAGCGTTTCGAGTTGATCTGCTGAGATGTAGCCTTGCCGGTATGCGATTTCTTCCGGCGAGGCGATCTTGAGGCCCTGGCGCTTCTCGATCGTCGCGACATAGCTCGCGGCCTCGAGCAAGCTGTCGGGCGTTCCAGTATCGAACCAGGCAAAACCACGGCCAAGTTTTTCAACGTTGAGCTTTCCAGCCTTCAAGTAGGCATCGTTGACGGCGGTGATTTCCAATTCGCCACGCGGCGACGGTTTCAAGGACTTGGCGACGTCAACAACGTCGTTATCGTAGGCATAGAGCCCCACAACCGCCCAGTTCGAGCGCGGCGCTTTCGGCTTTTCTTCAATCGAAATTGCCTTGCCCGCCGCGTCGAATTCGACAACGCCGTAGCGCTCCGGATCGGTCACCTGATAGGCAAAGACCGTCGCGCCCGGCTTGTCATTGAACGCTCCGCGCACCGTGTCAGACAGCCCATGGCCATAGAAAATGTTGTCGCCGAGCACCATGGCGCAGCTATCGCGGCCGATAAATGTCTCACCGATGATGAAGGCCTGCGCCAGCCCTTCTGGTCTTGGCTGCTCGGCATAACTGAGGTTCATGCCCCACTGTTGGCCGTCGCCGAGCAGGGCTTGAAAGCCGGGCAGATCACGCGGCGTTGAAATCACCAATACATCGCGCACGCCGCCGAGCATCAGCACCGACAGCGGATAGTAGATTAACGGCTTGTCGTAGACCGGTAGGATCTGCTTCGAGACCGTGAGCGTCATCGGATAGAGACGCGTGCCGCTGCCACCGGCCAGAATGATTGCCTTCATGCGACATGCCTTTCGCGGGCGGTGACGCCGAGATCGGCAAGACAGCGATTGAGCCCGTCTGTCCAATGCGGCAATGTGATGCCGAACGCCGCGTTGATCTTCGAGCAATCGAGCACTGAGTTGGCTGGACGGCGGGCCGGCAGTGGATAGCCGTCCGTCGCAATCGCCTCCAATTGAGAAACCTTGCGGCCGTTTGCGGCACACGCAGCAAAAACTTTGTCGGCAATGCCGTGCCAAGTAGCCGTGCCGGTGCCAGCGAGATGGTACGTTCCCCACGGCACGTCTGCCGTGGCATCGCTTACCTTGGCCGACAGATCAAGAATGGCACGAGCTAGATCTTCGGCCGCGGTTGGGCAGCCGTACTGATCGGCAACAACTCTCACCGGTTTGGCCTCGCCTGCCAACCGCAGCATCGTCTTGACGAAGTTAGCGCCGTGCCGTCCGTACACCCACGACGTTCTGAGAATGAGATGCTTTGGATTGGCCCGGCGGACGGCGGTCTCACCGGCAGCTTTCGAAGCACCATAAACACTGAGCGGCAGTACAGGGTCGTCCTCGGTGTAAGCGGTGGCCTTCAATCCATCGAAGACATAGTCGGTCGAAACGTGAATGACGGGAATATAGCGAGCGGCCGCGGCGTCGGCGACGTTGCCCGCACCCAAGCCATTAATCCTGAAGGCCAATGGCGCGTCCTGTTCGGCGCGGTCGACGGCGGTATAGGCCGCGGCGTTGATAACGACATCCGGATTGCATGCGACGAGAGCACGATCGACGCTCGCCCGGTCGGCAATATCGATGATCGGCCGGCCGAGCACGATGATTTCCGCCTGTCGCTGCCGCCCCAATGAGCCGAGCGCGTGAGCGAGCTGGCCTGACTGGCCAGCAACGAGAATTCGTGGTCCGTTAATGCCCATCAGCGCGTCTCAGGATGCGAGTTTCTTGTTTGCAGGTAGCTGTGACGGCAAACCGAGACGTTCGCCGTCGTAGCCGCGCAGTCGAAGGGGCAGCCACCAGGAATCATTTTCGAGATACCAGGCGATGGTGCGTGCAATTCCGGTTTCAAAGGTCTCGCGGGCGCGCCATCCAAGCTCAGCTTCGATTTTTGCAGGATCGATCGCGTAGCGGAAATCGTGGCCCGGACGGTCGGTCACGAACATCATGGCCTCGCGATAGCTCCGCTCACTGACCGCTGGCCGACTGACGTCCAAGTGATCGCAGATCGCGTGCACAACTTCGATATTGCTGCGCTCATTGCGTCCGCCGACGACGTAGCGCTCCCCGGGCACACCCTTTTCGGCGATCGTCAACAGGGCGCGGGCATGATCGTCGACGAACAACCAGTCGCGAACGTTGGTGCCCGTCCCATAGACCGGCAGCTCGCGCCCCAGAAGCGCGTTGGTGATCATCAGCGGGATCAGCTTCTCTGGAAACTGGTACGGCCCGTAATTGTTTGAGCAGTTGGAGAGCACCACCGGCAGCCCGTAGGTGCGATGCCACGCCAGCGCCAGATGATCGGACGCGGCCTTACTGGCTGAATAGGGCGAACTGGGATCGTAGGCTGTCGTTTCGGAGAATGCACCGTCGTCGCCTAGGCTGCCGAACACTTCATCGGTTGAAACGTGGACGAAGCGGAACGCGTCCTTGCGCGCGCCGGGCAGTGCGGACCAGTAGCCGCGCGCCGCCTCCAGCATCTGGTAGGTGCCGTTGATGTTGGTCGTAATGAATGCCGCTGGTCCAGTGATTGACCGATCGACGTGGCTCTCGGCGGCGAGATGGAGAATGGCGTCCGGCTGCTCTCGGCGCAGGATCGACGTGATCGCCGGACCATCGCAGATGTTCACCTGATGGAACGCGTAGCGCGCGTCTTCGGCAATCGGCTCGAGCGAACCGAGATTGGCGGCATAGGTCAAGCAGTCAACGTTGACGGCTGACGCCCCGAATTCCCCAACCAGCATGCGGCACACTGCCGAACCGATGAAGCCAGCGCCGCCGGTAACGAGAACTTTCATCAGCATACCCCAAATCGCAGCCGTGCCTCATCCGGGGCGCAGCCACAATCCGGCAGCATCGCTTCAATGAATTAGTATGGCGTTAACCGGACGACGCGACGCGGCGCCACCTGGCCCGAGGTCAATAAAACTCCTCGACGATGATGATACCGGCCGCGCCGGCGCCACCAGCAAAGCCTGTCGTGCTGCTCGATCCTGCCGCACTTCCGCCAGCACCTGGGGCCACACCGGGCGCGCCGATCTGTGCGGCGCTGGAGCCGCGGGGGCCACCGCCGAACGGCCCCGGCGCGCCGCTACCGGCCACGAAGATCGTGCTGCTTTCACGGTTGGCGGGCGATCCACCGGACCCTTGGCCGTTCAGGAAGCCGCCGCTGCCGGCCGAAGATATCGTCCCGCCCAACGCAATCGCCGCCGCCGTGCCCGACGTCATGGCGGCGCCGCCGTTGCCACCTGGCCCAGTCAGCAATCCCCCGAAGCTCGACTGGCCGCGGCACCACCCGCGCCGTTGGCGGCCACACCGGCCGCGCCTGCCGCACCGATTGTGACCGTGACCGAGCTCGTCGCCGTGACATCGTAATTTCCTTCGCCATAGGCGCCAGCGCCACCACCGCCGCCGGCACAGCTCTGCGATGCGGCGGCCGTAGCGCCTGCTCCACCACCACCGCCACCGATGCAGCGGACACGGACACGCTTGCAGCCGGTGGGCCGGGTCCACGTTCCCGAGGCCGTGAAGGTCTGCACCGTTGGCGAGGCCGGCAGCATGGCCTGGACCTGCGCCGCGGTCAGATCGGCCGGATCGGCGGCGCTCCCTGTATTGTTGCCCTTGAGGGTGTTGGCCGCCATGTTGGCAAGCTTGCTGTTGCTGATCGCGTCGGCCGCGATCATCAGCGCGCCAGTCGATGTATCGAGCGTCGCGTCACCCGAAACCGTGAAGCCGCCGAACGCGCCGGAACTGTTGAACTGCACCTGGCCGGTCGATCCGCCCGGTGATCCACCGCCACCGCCCGAAGGCGTAAACCAGGTGCCGTCCTCGCGCAGATATTTGGTCGTTCCGGCTGTGCCGCCGGGATCGGGCACCAGACCCTTGGCCGAGCCGGCGCCCGAGCCGACGAACACCGACAGCAACGCTGTCGCTTGCGTGCCCGTCAAATCGATGGGATCGGCCGTCGCGCCGGTATTGTTGCCCTTGATGGTATTGGCCGCCATGTCGGCGGCCTTGGCGTTGCTGACCGCGTTGTTGGCGATCGTCACCGCGAACGAGCCGGTGCCGCTGCCCGTGACATCGCCGGTCAGCGTGATCGTCTGATCGCCGCTGTTCGTGCCGGTCAGATTGAGCAGCGTCTTGGCCTGAGCGACCGTCAGGTCTTCCGGATCACCGGTGGCGGCCGTCGCACGGCCTTTGAAGGTGGCCGTCGGCACGTCGGCAGCCTTGGCGTTCGAAACCGCGTTGTTGGCGATCGTCGCCGCGAACGAGCCGGTGCCAGAGCCGGTCACATCGCTGGTCAGCGTGATCGTCTGATCGCCCGAATTGGTGCCGGTCAGATTGAGCAGCGTCTTGGCTTGCGCCACCGTCAGATCGGCCGGGTCGGCCGCGCTACCTGTATTGTTGCCCTTCAACGTGTTGGCCGCCATGTCGGCGGCCTTGGTATTCGTCACGACGTTGGCATCGATCGCCCACACCGTCCCAGTTCCCGAGACGGTGATATCGCCCTTGTCGCCATCGCTGATGCCGCCGAACGTCGTGTTGGGAAACGTGCAGGCGCCGGTCGTGCGGTTGATCACAATCCCTTCGTTGAACGCCGAGCCGTCGGCCGAGACCTTGAAATGAAAATCATCATCACCCGTGGTGCCGATTTCCGCGCGCCCCGAAAACCCGGTTTGAAACAGAAAGCTCGCCGTGTCGGTGTTGGCGGCCTTGTTGAGCTTGACCTGAATGCCGGCGCCAACATGATTGAGCAGCACTGCGGGAGACGACACGGCGAGCTTGTTGGTCGCGTCGGCCGTCGCGTTGATACCGAGCGTCGCCGGATTGATCGGAGTATAGCGGGCGTCACCACGCGCATCAGTGTGATACTGCGGGTGATCGTCATCGGCGAGCCCGGTCAGCGCGCCGTGATCCGATGAGCCGCCGCCGCCACCCCCCGCAAACGTTGTCCAGGCAGTGCCACTCCAGATGACGAGAACATCTTCATCCGCGACCCATGCGATCCAGCCTTCAATCGGCGCGTAGAAGGCCCATGCCCCATCCTGATGGGCGGCGATCTTGGCCGCTTGTCCCGCCCATGCCCCTGTCGGGCCAGCGGCGACGATAAACCTCTGGCCTTCGATCGGGGAACCCGGTGGCGCGGCGAGATCGCGATCGGCGACCGCCAGATTGACGATCACATCGAGTTTTCGAATGGCTTCGTTGTGGGTGACGTGCTTTTGCGCCTGGGCGGCAAGAATAAACGGCAGCTGCAGGTTCGGCGTATTACTCACGGGCACAAATCCTTGTCGGGCCTAGATTTGCCAGAGAGGATAAGTGACGCTGCCGATGCGGGGATAAGTTCGAGATAGAGGCCAAAAAAATCGGCCGGCAGGGACGCTGTGAGCATCTCGGCCGGCCGGGATTATATTATTATTTCCAGATAGTTAGTAAGCGTTACCGGCGGGGACCACGCGGGCCGCCACGGCCACCGCCGCCGCCTTCACGATCCCGGCGCGGCGGGCGCTCGGCACTAAACGTTTCTTCCGGCTCGCCCGGAGCACGCGGAACTTCCTCACCGGTCGTCTGATCGATGATCTTCATCGATAGACGCACCTTGCCGCGATCATCGAAGCCGAGCAGCTTGACGTAGACTTCCTGACCTTCCTTGACCACTTCGCCGACCGTTTCCGGCCGGCCGTTGGTGAGTTGGGAGATATGGACCAGGCCATCCTTGGCGCCGAAGAAGTTCACGAACGCGCCGAACTCCATGATCTTCACGACCTTGCCCTTGTAGATCGTGCCGACCTCTGGCTCAGAGGTGATGCCGCGGATGCGCGCCAACGCCTTCTCGATCGACTCGCGATTGGCCGACGCGATCTTGACTGTGCCATCGTCGGAGATGTCGATCTTGGCACCCGATTCCGCGACGATTTCGCGGATGACCGAGCCGCCCGAGCCGATCACTTCGCGGATCTTGTCGGTTGGGATCTTGATCGTCTCGATGCGCGGTGCGTGCTCGCCGAGTTCGTGACGAGCGCCAGTCAAAGCCTTCGACATCTCATTCAAGATGTGCAGACGGCCGTGGTGGGCCTGCTCAAGTGCGACCTTCATGATCTCTTCGGTAATGCCAGCGATCTTGATGTCCATCTGCAGAGCGGTAATGCCCTTTTCAGTGCCGGCCACCTTGAAGTCCATGTCGCCCAGATGATCCTCGTCGCCGAGGATGTCGGACAGCACGGCGAACGCCGCGCCTTCCTTGATCAGGCCCATGGCGATGCCGGCGACGGGCCGCG
>JANORU010000188.1:0-5053 GCA_031415475.1 Hyphomicrobium sp. | reverse complement strand
GCGTATCTCGGCGCGATTGTGCTGCTCACATCGCTCAGATCAGGTGAGATCAATTATTCCTATGGTGCGGAGGCGCGACGGGTGAGCCAGACAATCGTCAAAGCCACCGACCCATCCAAGTTCTGGCAGGCCGTCGGTCTCATGGGCGGACTGCCGCTGATACTCGGCGCGGCAGCCGTATGGCAGGGCCGGCGCATGATGCGGCGGGGACTTTAGAGTCCTTGAACTAACCCGTCAGCTCTTTCACCATCGCGATGATCCCTTGCGTCACGCGCGCCAGGTTCAAGGTATCGACAGTCTCCGGCAGGTCGTCGCGCTGATGGTAGTAAGGATTTCGAAAGGGCGCGGTGTCGGTGATCATGATCGCTGGAAATCCAAACTGATGAAAGGCCCAGTGATCCGACAAGTCGATGCCGTGGATGAAGCCGGGCGCGACGCCGCCGATCGAGGGGATGGCGGCGGTCCGGCGAAAAGCCGCGAGCGATGCGCGCAGGAAGCGGCGCGAGCCGGGCAAGCCGACAAAGGCGATGAAATTTCCGCGATCGGGATAAACGAGGTCGAATGGCGGCGGGAACTTCTGACTGCCTGGCTGATCCGAGAAGTACCCGATGGTCTCGAGCGCGATCATGCCGTCAATCCTCTCGCCGGACATCTTCAAAAGGTTGGCGTGCTGCCAGCTCCCCATGTCGGGTGTGTGGCCGTACGGCGCTTCCTCATTGACCCAGAACGCGAGTCGCAGGCGCTGTGTCTTGGGGCGAAATCCGGAAAGCGTGCGCGCCAGTTCGAGCGCGGCAGCCACTCCAGTTCCATTGTCGTTGGCGCCGGGACTATCGTCGGGGCTGTCGTAGTGGGCGCCGATGACCAGTGTTGAGGCCGCCCTTGCCGCGATGGGCTCGATCACGACCTCGATGTTGCGAACGGACTGGCCACGAACGGAATATGTTTGCCGGACCGGAGCATAGCCAAACCCGCGGAGCGTCGTTTCGATGTAGGTGGCCGCTGCTTCGAGGTCGGCCGGGTAGTCGAGATTATGCGGCCGGCTGGCGACGGCACGGAGGTGTGTTGTCAAACGCGCGGCGGATTCGCTCATTCCAGCGGGTGCGTCAGAGGTAATCGCCGGTCCGGCCACGCGCGGAAATACGATAGAATAGTGGACCAGCGCCGCGACGGCAGCGGTGAGGCCAAGGATCGTGGCGGCCAGCCAAACCATGGCGCAGTGAACCTCCCAGTACGCTCCTAGCCGCTCCAGACCGACGCGACGC
Source organism: Hyphomicrobium sp. (assembly GCA_031415475.1). GTDB lineage: Bacteria > Pseudomonadota > Alphaproteobacteria > Rhizobiales > Hyphomicrobiaceae > JAGVSR01. The sequence continues at coordinate 3,791 of JANORU010000188.1, read as the reverse complement.
TCATGCGACGCATACTGCAAGGTCATTGCCAAACAGCTTCGTTTGACGAAATGAGTTATTCGTCGTCGCCATCGTCGGCAACGACGGGTGTGCTGGATTTGGCTTCCTCGCGCTCGCGCTGACGTTCAAATTCGCGCATCCGGTCGCGCTCCTTCTCGCGATCCTTCTCCATCTCGTAGTCCTGCGCCGCCTTGGCGAGCCGCATGTCGAGATACTTGCCGACGACCTGTTGCAGGTCGTCGGTTTTGTTTTCGAAGAAGTGGTTGGCGCCGGGAATGATCTCGTGGTCGATCTTGATGCCGCGCTGGGTCTTGAGCTTGACCGACAATTCGGCGACGGAATTACTTGGCACCACGCGATCCTTGTCGCCATTGACCATCAGGCCCGACGACGGGCACGGCGCCAGGAAAGAAAAGTCATAGAGGTTCGATGGCGGCGCGACGCAGATGAAGCCGTCGATCTCGGGCCGCCGCATCAGCAGCTGCATGGCGATCCAGGTGCCGAACGAGACGCCGGCGATCCAGCAATACTTGGCGTCGGGCTTGATGATCTGCAGCCAGTCGAGGGCACTGGCGGCATCGGCCAGTTCGCCCGGGCCGCCGTCCCAGAAGCCCTGGCTGCGGCCAACGCCACGGAAGTTGAAGCGCAGCACCGAAAATCCGCGCGCCGCAAACGTATGATAGAGCGAATAGACGACCTGATTGTTCATCGTCCCCCCGAATTGCGGGTGGGGATGCAGGATCAGCGCGATCGGGCTGTCGTTGCCGCCGTCGTGATGGTAGCGGGCCTCGATGCGCCCGGCCGGGCCGTTCATAATCAGTTCGGGCATGTCACTCTTCCAAGGGTCTGCTGAGAGGCGCGCATTTCGGCGGCCGGTTTAATGATTTCGAGCCTCAAAGACGGTGCGGCGTCGGGCTCACGCGACTGTGTCCGGTCGATACTTGACTAACCGGCTCGGAATTTTCATATTCAACCCGAGTTTAGAACTATTCGAAAGAGCCAAGCGGCCTGCCAGGTCCCGTTTACGGGTGCGGCGCCCCTCTTAGCACAGGTCGCCAGCCCGATTGCAAGGGTTGCGAACGGCGGCAAGGGCTCTGGATCGACAGGATCGGGTGTGAGGTCATGGAACTGACGACGCGAGGCCGGTATGCGGTGACGGCAATGGCGGATCTGGCCCGCCATGGGTCTGAAGGCCCGCTGCCGTTGTCGGCGATCGCCGAACGCCAGCAGATTTCGCTCGCCTACTTGGAACAGTTGTTCGCCGCCCTGCGCCGGCAAGGCCTGGTTGAAAGTGTGCGCGGCCGCACCGGCGGTTACAAGCTCGGCCGGGCCGCGAACGAGATTCGCATCGCTGAAATCATGCAGGCGGTTGAAGAAGGCACGCGCATGACCCGCTGCGGCGGCGAAGATGTGGCCTGCGTCGGACGGGAAAAGTGTGTTGGGCACAATCTGTGGCACGCGCTCGGCGATCACATCGCGTCGTTTCTGTCGAATGTCAGCTTGGCCGATGTCGTGTCGGGCCAGCCAATCGAACCGGGGAAAGGTGCGCGCGGCGCACAAGCGCGGGTGGCGGCCGAATGATCACCCCGCGCACATATCTGGATTACAACGCGACGGCGCCGCTGTTGCCTGAAGCGCGTGCCGCGATGATCGCCGCGCTCGAGCAGTTCGGCAATCCATCGTCAGTCCATGCCGAGGGCCGTGCCGCGCGGGCCATAATAGAGGCCGCGCGGATTGCCGTGGCAGCGCTCGTCAAGGCTAAGCCATCGGAAGTGATTTTCACCAGCGGTGCGACCGAAGCCAACGCCTGGGTGATGGGTGCCGGCTGGACTCGGATTTATTTCGCCGATATCGAACACGACTCGATCGACGTGCCGGCGGCGCGATCTTCGGCCGAACGTGCCGCTCTGCCGGTCGATGGCAACGGGATCGTGCCGGTTGAGAGCGTTGCAGCCGTGCTGGCAGACGCGGCTGCGGCACGACGATCACTTTTGACTCTCCAGACCGCCAACAACGAAACCGGCGTCATTCAGCCTGTTGCTGACGTGGCGGCACTGGCCCACGAGCATGGCATCGCCGTGCATACCGATGCCGTGCAGGCGGCCGGCCGTATCGACCTCGATTTCCGTTCGCTCGGCGTCACGACGATGAGTATCTCGGCCCACAAGCTCGGCGGGCCGAAGGGCGTTGGCGCGCTGATCGTCCGCGATGGAACAGACCTCAAGGCGATGATCGCCGGAGGTGGTCAGGAAAATCGCCGCCGCGGTGGCACGGAGAACGTCGCCGCGATTGCCGGCTTCGGGGCCGCAGCTGTCGTTGCGCGAAACCGGATGGCGGACTGGTCGCGTGTTTGTGACCTGCGCAATGAGCTTGAACGCGAAATCTTGGCTGTGACACCGAATGCGGTGATCGCAGGAGCCGGTGCGCCGCGTATCCCCAATACGTCGAGTATCGCTGTCGCAGGGCGCGTGGCAGAAACCAGCGTCATCAAGTTTGATCTTGCCGGTGTGGCGGTGAGCGCAGGGGCTGCCTGCTCGTCGGGCAAGGTCGGCGCCAGCCGCGCGCTCAGGGCCATGGGATTGAGCGAGGATTTGGCGCGCTCGGCAGTGCGCCTGAGCCTCGGACGGGACACGACACGCGACGACATCACTGCCGCGCTCGGCGCGTGGCGAAAGATCATGGCGGCACCCGCAATGGCGGCGTGACGACGACACAACGAAAGAACCTGGCGCTTCGGCGAGCGCCCAACGGAGACGACGGTTAATGGCTGCGGTGAAAGAGACGATCGATCACGTCAAGACGATCGACGTCGACCAGTACAAGTACGGTTTCGAGACCAACATTGAATCGGTGAAGGCGCCGAGGGGTCTCAACGAAGATATCGTGCGCTACATCTCCAACAAGAAGGGCGAGCCGGCCTGGATGCTGGAGTGGCGGCTCGATGCCTATCGCCGCTGGCGCGCCATGACCGAGCCGACCTGGGCCAAGGTTTCCTATCCGAAGATCGACTTTGAGAACCTCTACTACTACTCGGCGCCAAAGAGCACCGAGGGGCCGAAGTCGCTCGCCGACGTCGATCCGGAACTACTCCGGATGTACGAGAAGCTCGGTGTGCCGCTGCGCGAGCAGGAAATGCTGGCTGGTGTCAAAAGTGACAAGCCGCGCGTTGCCGTCGACGCCGTGATCGACAGCGTGTCGGTGGTCACGACATTCAAGGACGAGTTGAAGAAGGCCGGCGTCATTTTCTGCTCGATCTCGGAAGCGCTGCGCGAACACCCCGATCTCGTGAAGCAGTATCTCGGCTCGGTCGTGCCGCAGTCCGACAACTATTATGCGGCCTTGAACTCGGCGGTGTTTTCCGACGGCTCGTTTGTCTACATCCCGCCGGGTGTGCGCTGCCCGATGGAGCTGTCGACCTATTTCCGCATCAACGAGCGCGAGACAGGCCAGTTCGAGCGCACGCTCATCATTGCCGACAAGGGCTCGTACGTGTCGTACTTGGAAGGCTGCACGGCGCCGATGCGCGACGAGAACCAGCTTCACGCAGCCGTCGTCGAACTGGTGGCGCTCGACGATGCCGAGATCAAGTATTCAACCGTTCAGAACTGGTATCCGGGTGACAAGAACGGCAAGGGCGGCATCTATAACTTTGTCACCAAGCGCGGCGATTGTCGCGGCCACCGCGCCAAGATTTCGTGGACGCAGGTCGAAACCGGCTCGGCGATCACCTGGAAGTATCCGAGTTGCATTCTGCGCGGCGATCACTCGCGCGGCGAGTTCTACTCGATCGC
>JANORU010000187.1:0-1954 GCA_031415475.1 Hyphomicrobium sp. | reverse complement strand
GGCCAGGTTTCCCACATCGTTCGAAATGGCAGCAGCCAAGGCTGGCTGGGTAAGCGACTTGGCCCGCCGGAGGGCCTCTCGTAGCGATCGCTCAGCCTCCACCTGCTGCCCGGCAGCCAGATACAGGCTGCCCATCCTCCACATAACCCGTATCGACAAGAGAGAATCCTCTCGGTCCCCTGCGAGGACCGTGGCTTGATCAAGCCGCAATACCGCGGTCTGATACCGGCCCAGCGACTGGTAGGCCTCGGACAGACGAATCAGGGCGTCGATCTGCTCCGCGCGCGAGGCGGACCGCTCATAGGCTGCCGACGCTTCTGTCCAACGCTCGACCGCTTGCTCGAAATCGCCATGCTGATACGCCTGGCTGCCGTCCTGCATGAGCTGATCTACCGAAGACGTTTCCTTCGCGTAGATGTCGGCGCCAAGTCCCACAGAGAGACAGAGGAAAAGACTCACGAGCATAATTTGTTTCATGACGGCTCTCCTCTGGTATGTCTTGTTTATTTGCTTGAACAAGTCCAACTCGATGAACAAAACAAACCAGATAAACCAAATAGACCAAATCAACCCTCGTTCGACTACCCTGCATTCGCAGAATGCTCAAAAAATCCGTTCAGCAAGGCCGCAGCGAGCGAAGAGGCGAGGCGTACCCTTGCGGTACGTTGAGCCTCTGAGCGATGCGAGAACGATGCTGGCGGGCTTTTTCAGCATTCTGCTAGAAGACCTTGACGACTAACTGAAAGTGCACACCATAATCCTGCAAGTTGGTGTGGCGAGCCTGGGTGGGCGGATTCAAGCGCTGCCCCCAGTAGACCTCGACGCGGCTCCCCTGCCAGAAATTCCAGATCGCTCCGACTCCCGCACTCGCCAACCACTCCGGAGAAGGGTTGGCGACATTGGTGTTCCAAGCCCTGCCATAATCGACAAATGGCACCAGATACAAGAGTTCCTCACCGATCGCCGACGTGTACACAGGAATACGCGTTTCGAGGGAACTCAGAAAGACGTTGTCCCCCAGCAGCGTAATCTCCCGATAGCCTCTCACGCTGTAACGCCCACCCACCGGCATCTGCTCGATAAGGAACAGGTGCTTGTTCGATAGCTGTAGATCGGCTCGCGCCAGCAACGTAACACGCGTGGGGTTCAAACGCCTGACCAATTGCGTCTGGCCCAACCAGGAGAAAAATTCTCCAGTGGCTTGATCAGGTCCGCTGTTGATCTTCGCCCCCAGAACGGGAACACCGAATGTCATCCGGGACGACGCCGAGATGACTTGGTCCTGTGTGCGATGCACATACTCCTGCGAAAAACGTAGCGCCGACACCCGGGATTGTCCATCGGTCGACCCGCTCTGGAATTCAAACGGAGTTGCAAGGAGAGACGTCCCGAACGAGTGCGATTGGCCGGTCAAGGCCAGGGCGAATTCCTGAGAAGCTGTGCGGATGACTGGCTGCCGGATGGTCAACCCAATCGATTCGTACTTGCCGGTGATATCTAATGGCTTGACGCTGCTCTCAATGACCGTGAAATCGGTCCGCCTGTAGTCGACGGCAAAGGTCGTGTCGTAGGGAGTAAACGGGACGACGTAGCGCACGTTCAAGTTCGGATTAATCCCGCTGCCATGCGCATTCACATCGGTGCCAAACGATTGACCATACTGGACACTGAGCGAATCCCCAATCCCCAATAGATTTTGATGCGCGATAGTCCCTAGCACGCGATTGGAACCGACCCCCGGTGCCGAGAAGTTGTTGTATTCAAGCCAGGCCTTGATCGGCCGACGCTCAGTCACCCGGATGTTCAAATAACTTTCCCCGCGCGTCTCGCCAGGCCGGAGATTCGCATTAATCCGTTCGATGCGCTGGTCGGTTTGAAACAACCGCAACCGTTCCTGAAGCGCGTTCACGTTGATTGGTGGGCCTGCATCAAGCTTGAGCCGGCTGGTGAAATA
>JANORU010000186.1:0-4596 GCA_031415475.1 Hyphomicrobium sp. | reverse complement strand
CAGGAACGAGACCGTAATGATGAGCAGCGAAAAGAACAGCGCCGGGCCAACCTCGGAGGCGGCCTCGATCAATATTTCGGTACGCGGCTTGTCGGGCGGGGCGCGCTCCAGATGCTTGTGGGCGTTCTCGATCATGACGATGGCCGCATCGATCATCGCGCCAATAGCGATCGCAATGCCACCGAGGCTCATGATGTTCGACCCGATGCCGAGCAGCTTCATCGCCAAAAACGACATCAGCACGCCGACGGGAAGCATAATAATGGCGACAAGTGCGCTGCGCACATGCAGCAGAAAGACGATGCAGACCAATGCGACGACGATGCTTTCCTCGACCAGCGTCGACTTCAGTGTCGCGATCGCCCGGTGGATCAATTCGGAGCGGTCGTAGACCGGCACAATTTCCGTTCCCTCCGGCAACGAGGGCAGTATCTCGGCCAGCCGGGCCTTGACGTTGTCGATGACGGTCAGCGCGTTGGCGCCTGAGCGTTGCAAAGCGATGCCGCTCGCCACCTCGCCTTCGCCGTTGAGTTCAGCAATGCCGCGCCGCTCGTCGCCCGCCAGTTCAACGCGCGCCACATCCTTGAGCAGCACCGGCGTTCCGCCGTCGACCTTGACGACGATCCGTTCAATATCGTCGATGCCTTTGAGATAGCCGCGCCCGCGCACCATGAACTCATGTTCGCTGATTTCGAGCGTGCGGCCGCCAACGTCCATGTTGTTGCCGCGGATGACATCGCGGATTTTTGCCAGAGGTATGCCCAGCGAGCGCAGCCGGCCGGGATCGACGACGACATTGTACTGTTTGACGAAGCCGCCGACGCTTGCGACCTCGGCGACGCCCTCGGCTTTCGATAATCCGAAGCGCACCTCCCAATCCTGCAGCGAGCGCAATGCGGCCAGCGATTTCCCCTTGCCGAGAAGCGCGTACTGGTAGACCCAGCCGACGCCACTGGCATCGGGCCCGAGTGTCGGCGTCACGCCGGCCGGAATGCGTTTTGCAGCCGCGTTGAGGTATTCGAGCACGCGCGAGCGCGCCCAGTAGATGTCGGTCCCGTCATCAAAAATCACGTAGACGAACGACACGCCGAAGAACGAGAAACCGCGCACCACCTTGGAGCGCGGCACGGTCAGCATCGAGGTCGTCAGCGGATACGTGACCTGATCCTCGACCACCTGCGGCGCCTGGCCCGGATATTCGGTATAGACAATGACCTGCGTATCCGACAGGTCGGGAATGGCATCGAGCGGCAGCGTGCGCACGGCCCAGACGCCGGCCACCACCGCGAAGGCGGTTGCTATCAACACCAGCATCAGGTTTCGGGCCGACCAAGCGATCAGGCGCGCGATCATGGCGCGGTCTCCATCGCCGGCGGCGCTGCAAAACTCTTGAGAGCCGATTGGAGATTGCTTTCCGCATCGATCAGGAAGTTGCCGTTGACGACCACCTTGTCGCCTTCAGCAACGCCGCTGAGAATTTCGGTGAAGCCGTCGCCCCTGCGGCCGAGCTTGACGTCGCGCGGTTCAAAGCGGCCGTCTCCGAGATCAAGCAGCACCACTTGGCGATTGCCGCTATCGATCACCGCGCCGCTCGGCACCGTCACGACCGCCTCGCCGGCCCCGGTCGCGATTTCGACTTCGCCGTACATATCCGGCAGCAACGCCAGATCGGGGTTGGGCATCTCGATGCGCACGCGCGCTGTCCGGGTCTCCTTCATCAGGTGCGGAAAGACCACCGCCACCGTGCCGCCGAACACACGGCCGGGATGGGCGCGCGTCGTCACCGTTACGGTTTGCCCGGTCTTGAGGGCGGCGATTTCGCCCTCGGCGACATCGGCCATCATCCAAACCTGGGAATGATCGGCGATGCGGAAGGCGACATCGCCCGCCTTGAAGGCTTGGCCATCGACAATGTTGCGTTCGAGAACCACGCCGTCGCGCGGCGCGCGCACCGCAATCGTGTCGGGCACCCGCCGCTCGCGTCTGATTTTCTCGATGAACTCTTCGGGCACGCCGAGATTGAGCAACCGGCGGCTGGCGCCGATCAGACCGCCGGATTGCGATTTGAGACCCGCTGGAGTGCGGTCATCGCCGCCACGCGCTTTCGCGGCCTGCTCGACCAGCACACGCGCGCCCTCATTGAGCACCTCCTGGCCGAACACCGTCGCCAGCAGATCACCTTTCTTGACATGGGTGGCCGTGGTGGCGGTGCCGACGCTTTCAACAAAGCCATCGAAGCGGGGCGCAATGACCGAGATCCGCCGCTCGTCGAGCTGGACGACGCCCGGCGCTTTGATCGCGCGCGTCATCGGCCGCTTGGCAACGGCGACCGACTCGACGCCGGCGCGTTGGACCTTACCGGGCGAAAGCTTGATCGAGCCGTCGTCGCTGTCCTCACCGTCGTAGACGGCGATGTAATCCATGCCCATCGAATCTTTCTTCGGCACCGGCGAGGTGTCCGGCAGCCCCATCGGGTTGCGGTAGAACTTGATCTTGCGTTCGCTATCCGCCGCCATCGGCAGGGCCATGCCGTCGTCTTCGAAGACGGCAATGTAGTCCATGCCCATCCAGTCTTTCTTCGGAGTGGGCGAGGTATCCGGCAAGCCCATCGGATTGCGGTAGAACTTGATCTTGCGTTCGCTATCCGCCGCCATCGGCGGTGCCATGCGGTCGGCGGCGGCCATGCCGTCGGCTCGTGGTGCACTCTCCGGTCGGCTAAGATGGACTGCCCACAGCACCATCGCTGCGGTTGCGGTCAACAGCGCGGCGCCAAGGGCAACCGCACGCAAGGATTTGCGTTGCATGGTCTGATCTTTCCAGGTGTCGTGAACGACGCGCTGGCCACGATGGCCAACGCCGTGCCAGCCGCAGCATCAGCCACGGCCGCGCGTCACGCCCATTGGGCGCGGTTCAGACGCTGGGAGGTCGGAGAAGGGGCGGAATGAGAGAGCTTGCCGTCACCGGCGACGGCGCGGGCACGACCCGTGTGCTCAACGCCGGACGATCGAGACGCGCTTCGCCCACAAGCGGCGATGCGGTCTGGAAGCATTTGACCAGGCAGGCACCCAAATCGGGGCAGCCCGACTGCGGACAGTCGGGGCACGACTTGGCGGGTTTCGCAGGCTTGTGGCAGGGCATATCACCCGGCTCAACGGACGCCACGGGGGACGCCCCAAGGGACGCCCCAGTGGACTCCGCCGACGCCGGACCCGCCGTTGCCAGCGCCGAAGACGCCGGCACAGCGAGCGCCGCCCCGAGCATGGCGACCATGCCGAGGACAACCGACCACCGCTGGAATCGTCTATGTCTCAAGGGGTTAGAGGGCCACTCCTGGTTGAGACACGATCATACCCGACTTTGCCTTACCAGCCAGTGAAATTGGCGTAATCCGCCGGTCCAGCCAGCGAAAAATGCCCCTCACTCCCCCTCCCAGCCCATCGATGATGGGACCGGTGAGACCTCGCCGGCCGAGGCGGCGCGGCAGGGCGTCATGAGCCTCGCGGGCCACGCGAGGCGTAATGCGCCGCATGGAGTCAGGCTCGACGCCGAGAATTTTTCTTGCACCCCATCGCGAGCCGGAACTCTGACCATTCGGCGCATTACGGCGCGCAAGGCTGCGCGCCTAATGACGCCCTACAAGGGGTCTTCTTGATGCGGGCTACGGGCTACAAGGGCGTCGCTATGCGGGCTACGAGCTGCGAGCAAAAAGGGTACTTCGTCATGCTGGGCTAGGAAATAAATGGCTAGTCAGCTTTGCAGAGATAGCGGACATCGGCTGACCGGTGGCACATGTGGATTTAGCGTATGGGAAGAACGTCTGCCGTTAATCGGTAAACAGACATGGCGACGGCAAGGCCGCACCTGGCGGCTGCGCCGGTGTCCGCAGCGTCCAGGACATCTTCATCGCCCTATACTTTTCCTGCACTTAACGGTGCTCGTAGGATTCTGGAATCCGACAATAACCGACGATCGTCGGAGGTGTATTTAGTCGCCGATCGTGAACATCAATTCCTTGGTCGTCCAGGCCATCGACGCTGTCGTAGCGCACCGCGAACATCACATATTCGCCTAGTTCGGATCGGCGCTTTTGCATGGCCAACGTTAAGGACAAGTCGCTGTTCTTGGCGAAAGACACCGCCGGGAATTGGTTTTCCCGAGTGGCTTCCGGAAGCCTAAAGCCGCCATCGGTAATGGCCGTGAAATTTCCGTACGGTGTCGCGTGGAAGAACACCAGCGGGTCGTTCTCTAATTCGGGAGGAAAAAGGCGATAGCGCGCGTTCTCTAGATCCTCGAGCGCAGGGAAAGGGTATTCCTGCATTGCCATCCTCGTTGGTTCGGTTCCGGACGGTCCTCAGCCGCTGATGACAAGCTGATACCTGTCCCGGGCACGTTCGATCTGCTTAACGACGACACCGCGGCAGCCTTCCACCACCATGTCCCGTACCGCCTTCCGAGTCGCGTCGTCGGCGAGGCATCCGATGATGACCGCCTTCAAGGCTCCGGCGGGTAGGGGCCAGCCGCCGTTATCGGTGATGAAGGTCTCGTCGTTCCTCGCGTGCGCCCGCTCCTGCGACACCAGACGGTGTTCCTCTTCAT
>JANORU010000185.1:0-6223 GCA_031415475.1 Hyphomicrobium sp. | reverse complement strand
GACAAGCGCGCGGGCAATCGCAACGCGCTGCTGCTGTCCGCCGGATAATTGGCGGGGAAGATGATCGAGACGATTGGCAAGTCCGACCTGTTCGAGCCGGCGGCGGGCCCGCGCCTCGGCGTCCTGCGGCTGTGGCCGGGCATAGAGCAACGGCAGCATGACCTGGTGCAAGGCATCGGTCCGGGCCAGCAAGTTAAATTGCTGGAAGACGAAACCGATCGTCCGGTTCCTGAGATCGGCGAGCGCGTCCGCGCCAAGCGCACCGATCGCTTCGCCGTTGATTTGGAGCGATCCCGTAGTTGGCGTATCGAGCGCCCCGATCAGGTTCATCATGGTCGATTTGCCGGAGCCCGAGGCTCCCATGATGGCGACGAAATCACCGGCCGCGATGTCGAGCGACACGCCGTCGAGCGCCTTCACGGTTTCATCGCCCATGCGATAGTTCTTGGTGACATCGCGCGCGGCAACGATCGGTGACGCCGCGGTCATGGCGATCCGGGCCGGACGCGCAGCACGACCTGCTCGCCGTCCGCGAGTTCGCCGCTGACGATCTCGGTAAAGCGGTCATCCTGCAGACCGGTTTTCACAGACCGCCGCTCGATCGCTCCGGTCTCGGTCAGCACCCACACCGCGTTCGGCCGGACACTGTCTTTGCCGGTTTTCCAAGCCTCGAAGCGGCGCCGCTGTTCGTCGCTAAAGCCAGAGCCAAGTGTTTGATCGACCCGCACAGCAATCTTCTGACGCAGGGTGGCCGGATCGGGAAGGCCGCCACCCATACCGGCCGGCGTATCGCGCTGCATTTCGTCGAGCAGCTTGGCGACCTCGGCTTTGAGCGCTGTGTGCTGCTCATCCGTCAATTCGACATCCGAGACGATGCGGCGGACGATCCGGTCGCTGACTTTGCTGTCGCCTTTACCGTCCGCCGCGCCATCACTCTTCGGCTTGAAGCGGAACGCATCGTTGGCGACCCTGAGCACGCCATCCTTGTTGGCACTTTCGATCTCGACGTTAGCGGTCATGCCCGGAAACAATTTACGGTCGGTATTCCCCGCTTCGACAATGACGGTGTAGGTGACCACGTTGTTGAGCTCGGTGGCGGCGAGCCGGACTTGGGTCACCCGGCCCTCAAACGTGCGATCGGGATAAGCGTCGACCGTAAAGCGCACTGCGTTGCCTTCAGAGACTGAGCCGACATCGGCCTCGTTGACCTGGGCCTCGATGCGGATGCGCGCCAGATCCTGAGCGATCTTGAACAACTCCGGCGCCTGCAGGCTGGCCGCCACCGTCTGCCCGGGATCGACGGTCCGCGAAATGACCGTGCCGCTGATCGGCGAAGTAATATCGGTGCGGTCGAGATCGATGGTCGCCTGCTCGAGCGCCGCCTTCCTCTGGGTGATCGTCGCCTTGGCGCTGGTAATCTGAGCTTTGGCGACGGCAATTTCGGCGCGGGCGATGTCCTTATCGCGGGTTGCGTTGTCGAGCGTCGACTGCGCGGCAAAGCCTTTCGCCGCCAGCGACGTCTGCCGGTCGATTGTCCGTTCGGCGACTTTCAGCACGGCTTCGGCGCGCGTCAGGCTGGCCTCTTGGTTGACCAAAGCGGCGTCGGCGACGGCGAGATCGGCCGCTGACTGTTTGGCGCGGGCTTCATAGGTTCGCTTATCGAGAGTTGCAAGCACATCTCCTGGCTTGACTTCACTGTTGAAGTCAACCTTCACAGCGTCGATCTGGCCGGACAGCTGTGAGCCGACACTGACCGTCACAAGGGCCCGGACCGGTCCGGAACTGGAGACGGTCTTGCGGATGGAGCCACGCGTTGCCGCGCTCGCTTCGTATTTCGGCGCTTCACCCTGGGGCTCGGCAAGTCCGAGCATCCAGGCCGCCAGCACACCAATGGCGGCGACCGGCAGGGCCAAAGTGAACAGATATCCTAGGGTCTTGCGCATGAGCGTGTATGTGAACCCGATGTCTCGAGGTGTGCAGCACGTTAACGGACGAGGGCGGCCAATCCGTCGCTGGTCGCTGCCGGCAGGTTTACCACCGGACGATGCCAGCCAACCAATACTGTCTCTAGATCGGGTGAACGAGACTGGCAGCACAAGGGATCGTGCGGCCGAAAGCCCGGCTTTTTTCCGATGAACGCCAGATGAACGGAGCATTCAGTGCCGGTTCATTGACGAACAGCCATCACTGGGGAACCCTGAGAACCTATCTTCCCCGGCGTGATCCATGGGGGGTGCACCACTCAGGGTTGGTGCACCCTTCCCGCCATTTCCCCCCTCAAAGCTTGTACCTCGCTCTCCGAGCTATTAGGCAGTGGTCTCAACTTTGACCCCCGCCCCACCGGAGATGCGCTCATGACCTTCAAGCTCCCCGACTTGCCCTACGCCTACGACGCGCTGCAGCCCTACATGTCGGCGGAAACGCTGCAATTCCATCACGACAAGCACCACCTCGCCTATGTCGACAACGGCAACAAGCTGATCGTCGGCTCAGGGCTAGAAGGCAAATCGATCGAAGAGGTCTGCAAAGCGGCGTTCGCCGGCAAGAATGCCGGTCTCGTCAACAACGTCGGCCAGCACTTCAATCACATCCACTTCTGGAGCTGGATGAAGCCCAACGGCGGCGGCAAGAAACTGCCGGGCCGTCTCGAGCGCCTGACCGATGAATATGGCGGCTTCGACAAATTGCGCGCCGACTTCATCAACGCCGGTGTCACGCAGTTCGGCTCGGGCTGGTGCTGGCTCGCCATCCGCGACGGCAAGCTCGAAGTCGCCAAGACGCCGAACGGGGAAAACCCGTTGATGCATGGCGCCCAGCCGATCCTTGGCTGCGACGTCTGGGAACACAGCTATTACATCGACTACCGGAACGCGCGGGCCAAGTACCTCGAAGCCTGGTTCGACAACCTGATCAACTGGGAGCACGTCGACCAGATGATGGGCTGAGCCCCGGCCGTTTCGCCAGGGACCAACCAAGGGTTAATTTCGAAGAAAGCGCCGGTTCACCACCGGCGTTTTCTAATTTTTGCGCGATAATGGTATAGAAAATCCGATATGAAATCCCCGAGCTTATTTGAGACGGCTGCGTTGAGACCGCCGATTGCACCATTGATCGCAGTGCTGATCGTCCACAGCCTCGCCGGCTGTGCGAGTTCGATCATCCGCAATCCCGTGCCGTCAGCGCTCGCCGACCAGAAGGCCCAGGTCTTGAACGTCGAAGGCGGACGATTTTGGGGCGACGATAGTCCGACCAACGTGACCGAGGTGTTTCGAGAGCGGCTGCCCAATCTTGGCAAGGACGGCTTTTTGGTCGCCAACGTCAACGGACGGGCGCAAGTTGAAATTCTCGCACTGTCTGGCGGTGGTCCGGATGGATCTTTCGGCGCCGGCATATTGGCCGGCTGGACCGAACGAGGCGACCGGCCGGAATTCGAACACGTCACCGGCGTTTCAGCGGGCGCGATCACCGCGCCATTTGCGTTTCTCGGGCCCAAGTACGACCCGCAGCTACGTGAAATCTGGACCCAGTACGGCACCGATGAACTGGCAACTCCGCAAGTGCTCGCCGGTATTTTTGGTGGCGACTCGCTGGCCGATACGACGCCTCTTCGCAATCTGATCGCCAAATACGTCGATCGCAATTTGCTGCGCGAGGTCGCTGCTGAATACCGCCGTGGCCGCAGCTTGACGATCGGCACGACCAATCTCGATGCCAAGCGACCTGTGGTTTGGAACATGGGCGAGATTGCCGTACATGACTCGGACGAGGCGATTGAACTGTTCCGCGCCGTGATCCGTGCCTCTGCCGCCATCCCCGGACTGTTTCCGCCGGTCAACATCAAGGTCAAGTCAGGTGGTAAAATTTACGACGAGATGCATGTCGACGGCGGCGTGACCCGGCAAATCTATGTCAGCCCGGTCAATCTGCCGTTCCACGCCTTCGATACGCTCTATAAAAAGCCGCCGTACCGGAAACTGTATCTCATCCAGAACGGCAAGATGTCGCCGGATTACAAGCCGGTTGAACAGAAGACGCTCGATATCGCATCGGAGTCGATCAATACGCTGCTGGTTTCGCAGCATCGCGGCAACGTCTACCGGATCTACCGGCTCGCCAAAGACGCCAAGGCTGATTTCAACACGCTCTCGATTCCGGCGAGCTTCAATTATAAGTCGAAAGAGAAGTTCGATCTCGGCTATCAGACCGCCCTGTTCGAGACCGGCCGCCAACTCGGCCTCAAAGGTGACGCCTGGTTGAAGGCGCCACCCGATGCGGCCGAAGATAAAATTCCCCCGATCCTGAAATCGGCCCAGCGCTGAGCTGACGTGCGCCGCGCTCAAACGTGCTCGACGTAATTCTTCAATTGCTCGATGCGGTTCTTGTACTGACGGCGAATGCAGCGCTTGTTATCGCCGCAGGCATCGCGGTCCGACAGCCACTCGCGTTGCGCACTGCGCACGTCATCGGTTTGATCGAAATAACCGGCGCGAATGAGAGCGCGGCGATACCAGCTATCGAGACGCTCATCGAGCGCGCCAAGGCGGTCATTGGTGCAGATGGCCAATTCGGTCGGTGACAGCTGATCGTCACCGTCACATGAAAAACTCGCGGCTTTGGATGGCTCGGTCGCCAGCAGCATCAGCACGATCAGGGCAACGGTGGTTAAAAGCGGTTTCATGGCGGCATTCTCCTCAACAGGGGACATGCTGCCGTGATGCCAGAACGCGCTTTAACCGGGCCTGAAGCGGGTGTTCATTTTCAGTTCACCGCCCGAATTGAGCGTCAGCGTCGTCCCTTGAGCGAGCCGAGGATGATGTTCTTGATCGAAGTTGCGATGGTCCGCGAGACCGAGCGCTGCAACTCCTTGCCGATCATCTCGCCCATGCCCTGCTGGCCACGTCCGCTGCGGCCACCGGCAGCCTTCTTGCCCGTCCCGGCCGCCGAACCGCCGCCGAGAATAACGTCCGTCCAGCTTCCGCCGGCCCCGGCCTCCTGGGCTGCTGCATCGGTGCGCTTGGTCAGCATCTCGTGCGCGCTCTCGCGGTCGATGGTTTCCTCATACTTGCCGAACACCGGACTGTATTCGATCACGCTCTGGCGCTCGTCCTTCGTCACCGGACCCAACCGCCCTTCGGGCGGGCGAATGAAGGTCCTCTGCACCATCGACGGCTCGCCTTTGTTCTCAAGCATCGAGACCAGCGCTTCACCCACCTTCAATTCCATGATCACCCGCTCGGTATCGAGATCGGGATTCTTGCGAAACGTTGTGGCGGCCGCCTTAACTGCTTTCTGCTCTTGCGGCGTGAAGGCGCGCAGGGCGTGCTGCACGCGGTTGCCGAGTTGCGCCGACACCGTGTTCGGCACGTCCATCGGATTCTGGGTGATGAAATAGACGCCGACCCCCTTCGAGCGGATGAGGCGGGCAATCTGCTCGATGCGTTCGAGCAGCGCTTTCGGCGCCTCGTTGAACAACAGATGCGCTTCGTCGAAGAAGAACACCAGTTTCGGCTTGGGCAGATCGCCAACTTCCGGCAACTGCTGCCACAACTTGGTCAACATCCAGAACAGGAAGGTCGCGTAAAGTCGCGGCGACTCCATCAACCGGTCGGCTGACAGCACGCTGACGACGCCGCGGCCGTCGGGCGCCGTGCGGATGAAGTCCATGAGGTCGAGCGAGGGCTCGCCGAAGAAGTTTGCCGCGCCCTGCTCTTCGAGCACCAGAAAGCGGCGCTGGATCGAGCCGATCGAGGTCGTCGCCACATTGCCATACTGGGCGCCGATTTCTTTCGAGCGCTCGGAGATGTTGTTCATCAAGGCGCGCAGATCCTTGAGATCGAGGAGCGGCATCTTCTCGTCCGCCGCCACCCGGAAGGCAATGTTCAGAACGCCTTCCTGGACCTCGTTGAGTTCGAGCAAGCGCGACAGCAGCAGCGGTCCCATGTCTTGCACGGTGGCGCGGATCGGATGGCCCTGCTCGCCGAACACATCCCAGAAAATCGTCGGAAAGGCGCGCTGCTTCCAGTCGGCGCCAAGGCCGACTTCGGCGGCCCGCTTGACGAGAAAATCCTTCGGCTCGCCAACGGCTGCGATGCCCGACAAGTCACCCTTGATGTCGGCGGCAAATACCGGCACGCCGGCGGTGGAAAATCCTTCCGCCAGTCCCTGCAATGTCACCGTCTTGCCGGTGCCCGTGGCGCCGGTGATCAATCCGTGCCGGTTCGCC
>JANORU010000184.1:0-4539 GCA_031415475.1 Hyphomicrobium sp. | reverse complement strand
AGTGAGTAAGGTCGAACCATGCAGGCTGGCCTCCGCTCCAGCCCCCACGGTGAATCATATTCGCGGCCCCTTGGGAATCCCTTCCGATTCAATCAAGAACAAACAGGCACTAGATCAAAAATACCAAACTCCAAAACGTCGTCGCGCAGCACAGCAAATTCGCGGTTGAGTGCCTGTTCCACTTCAAGCATGGCAGCCCCCTTGACCAAATTTTTCGGAGAAAAGCTGGGGCGATTCGCTTTCGGATACAAGTGAGCTGGGATGAATTCAGCCATACCGCACCGTGACTTGGCGCGGGGCGTAAAGATCGATCAGTTCAAGGCCGGCGGCGCAATTGTAGGTGTGGGGGCCGATGATGCGTGGGTCGCCGATTCGCCCAGATCGCCATGTCGCCAGCGGGGTTTGTGTGAATCCGGTGTCATCGAGACGATCAATGCGGGCAAAGGTCAGCGCCGAGCCGTAGCCGCCAGAGCAATCCTGTGCCGGCCGGATCAGCGCCCCGCCGTGTTCGAACATCGCGCCGCCGGGACGCGCGGATGTGACATCGATGAGGACCGGATTGCGCGGATGCGGCTGCCACGGGCCGAGCAGCTTTTCGGCAGTAAACAGGCTCAAGCCGTCCCAGCTCGAACTTCCACCCCACTCGGTGGCAGCGAAAATCACGTAGCGGCCGTCCCGGCGCACGAGCGTTGCGTCATGGACGCGTTCGGTGAGGAGGTCGGCGACCGGCTCCCAGCGGTCGGGAAACTCCGCCGCGCGATAGAGCGTCAGCCGCCCGCTGGCCGAACATTCCGGCAGCATGAAAATTTCGCCATCGTCTTCAAAGATGTGAGGGTAGGACAGGTGAAAGTCCGTTTCGAGGACGGTTGCGGGGCGCGCCGCGCGGCCTGATGCGTCGATGAGGGTGTGAGAAATGACGCCGCGTCGGGTGGCATAGGGGAATTCCTCGACGAACAGATGACGCGCGCCGCCGTGTTCGATCACGAACGGATCGGCGTAGTAGCGGTTGCCGTCATCTTTGAGAAACGTCCAGTCCTGTAGAGACAATGAACCTTGCGGCAGGCTGAAATTCTGAGACGCCGCGCGCCAGCCGACTGACCACTGCGGAGACGACCCAAGTGTGCGGTCGAGAACCCGGCGGGCCTTGGCGGCGAGTGTGGTGGCTAAAAACTGCGCGGATCGTGGTTTTGCGAGTTTTGCGTGTGCAGATGGCGCGTAGGTTAGCGGACGTCCGGCTACTCCATCATTGACGATGCGGACAAGGCCCTCGGCGAGGCGGCTCACAACCATGGCGGCACTGGCTTCGAGATGGGCCGGCATTTCGAGGGCCGGCGTGCCGATTGGCCGGTGTTGACCGGATGCACTGTCTAACACCGAGAGTTCGGGCGCACGGCCATCGAGGATCGCCGCCCACAATGCGGAACGCTGAGGCGAGCCGTCGAACAGCGGTGTCAGCACGTGGACGTTTGACGAAGTCGGCAGCGTTGCTGCGAGATCAAGGATCAGGTCAGCGTCGCCAGGTTGTGACGCGGCAGATTCAAATTCGGAAGCGGGCTCGTTCGCCGCCTTGCTTGATGTCGAATGCAGCGTCCTGTCGAGCAATAGGAGAGCGCTGAGCGAAGGCGGCAGCGGCTCCTGCCATCGCGCACGCTCGATGTCGATGTTGTGTCCGGCCGCGCGTAGGGCAGCCGCTAACGGCGCGCCGAGCCGCGTCCAGTCGCCAGGGTCGAGCCTAATCGCGATGCGCATGGAGGCGTGTGCAGCCATTTTGAATGTCAGAGCTGGCATAGCGCAAACCGCGTGCCGCGCGGTAGCCGGGTGCCATATTGGTACAGAAGCCGGGTTGCCGCGTCGCCATGCATTCGGCACGGAACTCGCGTAATGAAGGGGGACTTGCGCACGTTAGCGCTGCAACTTTGAGTCTTGGCCCCCCACGCCTCATGCTGTTTCGCCAAACACTGCTGTACTTGCCGGCTCAGGTGCTGGGACCCGTGTTCCAGTTCATCTCGATCGTGGCGTGGACGCATTTCCTCAATCCGACGGAAATGGGCTTGTTTGCGCTGGCCGCCGCGATGCAGGAACTGGCCTACGTCGCGACCACCGTGTGGTTCACGCTCTACACGTTGCGCTATCACGATCCGAACGGCACCGAAGAGACCCGGACGCGCTTTCTCGATACCGAGACGGCGGTGTTGATTGCCGCCTCGATCGCGACCGCTTTGGTGTCATGTCTGTTGCCGCTGTTCTCGAACATCGAGATGACCGCCGATCTCGCCGTGGCGACCATCGCTTACGCGATCACGCGCGGGCTCGTCACCCATCTCGCCGATCGCGCCCGCACCGAGCACGATACCTTCACCTATTCCGTATTCCAGATTTCGTGGCCGATGCTCGGCCTGTTCATCGGCCTGGCTCTGCTCGCCTGGCTGCCGCCGACGGCAACGACGGTTTTGTGGGGCTACGCGATTGCGCAGACCTTGTCCCTGATCGTCTGCTGGCGGCGACTGTCGTTTGGCCGCCATCCCATGCGCGCCTCTCGCGACGCTCTCAATGAAGCCATGCACTACGGCCTACCGCTGGTGCTCGGCGGAATTCTGCTGTGGGTCGCCAATAACGGCCTCAGATTTGTGGTCGAATGGCAGCAAAGCGCTGCCGCCGTGGGGCTTGTGACGGTCGGCTGGGGCATGGGGCTCAGGGTTGCCGCGTTTGCCGCCATGCTGGTGACGGCGGCCGCGTTCCCGGTCGCCATGCAGCGGGCACGCGATCACGGCATGGCTGAGGGCCAGGCACAACTTGAACGCAACGGCATACTGTTGTTTGCGACGCTCGCGCCCGCCGCAGCCGGCCTGTTTGCGATTTCCGAACCGCTTGTGCGCCTCGTGGTTGCCGCCGACTATCAGGACGTGACCATTGCCGTCTTGCCGCTCGCCATTCTCGCAGGCGCATTTCGAAACCTGCGCATTCACTTCGGCGAGCAGGTGTTTTTACTACACGAACGGCCGCTTATTCCGCTGTGGAACGATCTGGTCGATGCGATTGCCGGTGTTGCCGGGTGCGTGATCGGGCTATGGCTCGGCGGGTTGCCGGGCGCGGTTGCAGGCGCGGCGGCCGGGGCGGGGATTGGGTTGCTTGTCACGCTGTTTTATGGCTGGCGCACCTACGATTTCACATTCCCGCTGCTGCCGGGTTTGCGTATCGCACTGGCAACGGCGCTGATGCTGGCGGCCGTCATGATGCTGCCGTCGCGACCGGATGTGCTGCACATTGCGTTGGCGATGGCCACGGGCGGGATTGTTTATGCGGTCGCCCTTGTCGCACTTTACCCCGAACTGGCGCGCAAGCTGATGGGGCTGGCCCTCAAAACGAGAGAGACGTGACGGGGGACGTGTCCGAAAGTGGGACGTTTACGGATTTTCGTCTCCGCAAGCGCTGGCCGGCGGGATATCCGTTCCCGGCACAGCGCTTGAGTATATACTCAGATCCACAACAGGCGCCGTTCGGTTAACGGTCAATCAATCGCGAGTTACAAGACTTATGCAGTACCGGTTGTGCGTCATGCACTCGTTCGATCCCCGCGGCGCCAAAGTCGGCGGGCTCGAAACGTTTATTCGCGACATGATCGCGTTCCTGCCCGACGATTTTTCATTTCTGATGATCGGCGTTGACGCGATCGGCGACCTCGAAATCGGCAAGGTGTCGACCATCGAGTTCCGCGGCAAGAGCTTCGAGTTTCTGCCCGTCCTGCATTTTCCCGATACGCAAGCACGCGAGGCGGCGACCAGCATCGGCCAGTCGATCAATTTCCAATTCATGAAGGGGTTGCTGCGCTATCTGCCCGTCATCCGCCGCAAGCTCAAGGAGCGGCCGACCAGTATCGACCTCGAACGCGTCGAGTTCGCGACGCTCGTCAAAGGTCTCGGCATTCCCTTCATCCAGATGCTGCACGGCGAAGGCGCGCCCAAGCTCAAGATGGATTCACTACTGAAGAGCTACCGCTTCGTGCACACCATGAACGAGAAACTCGCGGTCATGGCGGCCGACAAGTTCCTGTGCGTCAACCCGATCATCACCGAGCGCATCCGCGCCACGTATCCGCGTCAGGCCCACAAGATCGATACACTCTCGACCTGGGTCGATACCAAGACCTTTGCGCCCAAGCCTTATGTCGAGGATGGCTCCTTCAAAATCGCGTTCGCCGGCCGGCTCGATCTCTTCAAGGTGCCGCCCTTGATGTTCAAGGCCATTCAGCGCCTGCGCGAAAAGCTCGGGGGTGGCGTCGAGTTCCATTACATGGGCACCAGCGAACCGGCCCGCTTTCCCGAGTTCCAGTTGATCAAGGACATCTCGGTCCTACACGGATTCAAGAGTGCTGCCGGCGTCGCCGAGGTGCATTCTCAGGTTCACGCCGGCATTCTGACATCGGAGTTCGAAGGAATGCCATTCTCGGTTCTGGAATCGCTCGGTAGTGGCCGTCCGGTGTGTGCGATCCATCTGCCGCAGCTCGCCTGCGTGATCAAGGACGGGATCAGCGGCAAGCTC
>JANORU010000183.1:0-4707 GCA_031415475.1 Hyphomicrobium sp. | reverse complement strand
ATTCTTTGGGCAGTTGGCAGTCGGCAGTCGGGAGTAGGTTCCTCAAGACGGGTACCGCTTCCGACTGCCGACTGCCTACTGCCTACTCCCTTTCTATTCAATGATCGCTAAGGGCTCGCCGAACTCGACCGGCTGGCCGCTTTCGAAGAAGATCGCCGTCACCGTTCCGGACCGGGGCGCGGGGATCTGGTTCATGGTCTTCATGGCTTCGATGATCAGCATCGTTTCGCCCTGCTGCACGCGGCTGCCAACCTCGACAAACGGTGGCGCCGCCGGATCGGATGAGCGATAGGCGGTGCCAACCATCGGTGATTTGACGGCGCCCGGATGCTTGGCTGGATCGCCACTGGCTGCTGAAACCGGCGCAGCGGCGGGCGCGGCGGCAGCCGGTGCCGCCGTATGGTGGGGGACGCTCGCAGCCACAGTCACCGTGCGTGCAACCCGAATCTTTAAGCCGGCCTTTTCAATCTCGATTTCGGTCAGACCAGTTTGGTTCAACAGCTCGGCGAGCTGCCTGATCATGATCTGCTCTGCGCTTGCCGGTTCGCTCGAGTCTTTCCCCGTCATGGTTCGTCGTCCCTTGTTGTAAGCTTTTCGGCCGCTGGGGCGTTTCGGTACTTTTTTGGTGGGTGGGCGCTTCTTCGTACTCAACTGGACGTCCTTTTATCAAGAAGACCGCGCATCGCGTCGATGGCGAGTTCGTAGCCGTGCGCACCGAGCCCGCAAATCACGCCGTCGGCGGCGCGCGAAATGAACGAGTGGTGGCGGAACTCTTCGCGCCGGAAAATGTTGGAGAGATGCACTTCAACGACCGGAAGTTCCGCCGCCTGCAACGCATCGAGCAGGCCGATGGAAGTATGTGTCAGGGCGCCGGCATTGACGATCAGTCCGACCGCGGTTGTGCGGGCCGCCTGGATCCAGCCGATCAGTTCGGCCTCAGAATTTGACTGGCGGAATTCGATTGTCAGACCCTGCGCCTTGGCGCGAGCGGCGGTGCGGGCCGAGATGTCGTCCAGCGTATCGCGGCCGTAGACGGCAGGTTCGCGCTGGCCGAGCATGTTGAGGTTGGGTCCGTTGAGGACCAGGACCGGCTTGATCATGGAATCCAGTTCGAAAGCGGAAACGTCAGGTCGCTCGATGGCGGATGCTTGATTACCAATTCTGCGCGTAAGGCACACACACCAGCGCACCAAGCCCGCACCGCGGATACAGGGCAACGACCAGCCTTACAACCCGGCCTTGCAACCGGGGCCTTACAACTCGGGATTTAGCAGTTTTTTCGCGACTGCGAAAGCCTGCCGAGGCGGCCTGTCCTTAACCAAAATCGACGGAACAGGCGTATCCCGGCCGCCGTCAGCAATACGTGCAGCCCTTGGCGCGGAATGCCGCGACCTTCTCTTTCAACATTTCAAGCAGGTTCTCGGGCGCCCCGCCGATCGCCTCGTCGCCGACCAGGAAATGCGGCGTGCCGTTGATGTTCATTTTTTTGGCAAGTTCCTGGACGCGGGCGATCTCGCCCTTTACGTCCTCGGACTCTTTGTCGGTTTTCAGCTGATCCATATTGAGCCCGAGCTTCTGGGCCTCTTGCAGCGCCACCGCCTCGGTCACGCGCGCCTTCGAACTGATCAGCGCACCATGCAGTTCCCAGTATTTGCCCTGCTTGCGGGCGGCGAGTGCGATCTTGGCCGCTTCCTCGCTGTCCTTGCTCAGGATCGGAAATTCCTTGAACACGACACGAACCTTGGGATCGCTTTCCACCAGCTTGGCAACATCGGCGAAGCCGCGTTTGCAGTAGCCGCAGTTGTAATCGAAGAATTCGACGACGGTGATATCGCCATTGGGATTGCCGGCCAGCGGCGCATTGGGGTGGCGGTAAATGTCCTTGGCATTCTCAGCGATCAGCTTTTGCGTGCGCTCGGTTTCTTCCTTGGCGAGCTTGGCTTCGAGCGCCGTCTGAATCTGTAGAAACACTTCCGGGTGCGCCAGCAGGTAGTCCTTGGAGATCTGCTCGATGGCGCGCTTCTGTGTGTCGGTGAACATCGACGTATCGGCAGCCGGTGCCGCCGCCTGCGCCGCGGTTTGCCCGGTCACGGGAATCTCGACAGCAGTTGCTGGTTCGGTTTGCCCCCGCTCGGGCCTCAGCACCAACAGCGCGAGCCCTGCCAGCAGCAGCGCAGGCGCCAGCAGCAGCGTCAGTTTCCGGCCGGTGCGGGGCGGCGTTTCTTCCGGAGTGCTCATGGTGCAGCGATCCTGTTTGTTCGGATAAATGATTTGGTGTGTGCGGGCCGCGACGTCACCCGCCTCTTAGAGTCCTTCCGACCCAAATGGAAGCGGTTCTGACGAGGGGATTTTGCGAGGAGGCCAAGGGGATTGGCGCAGGCCGTATCCTCGATACGGACAAGCCAAAGCCCGACGGCATCGTCGCAAAAGCCCCCGTCCCTTCGGGTTCGCACCGCAAGGCCGCCCAGTTCGTCGAAAGGCTTGCGCGATGCGACGGCATCGCGCTTCGCCTTCCTCCTGCCGGATCGGCTCTTCCGGTGCGAACAGAACCGATTCCATTTGGGTCGGAAGGACTCTAGGTCGGCGGTTTGTAATTGATGATGTCGTCGGCCTTGATCCATTCGGGTGTGCCGGGTTTGAGGCCCGCCTGGGCGCGGCGCGCGAAGTCCTGCGCCTGCTTGACGGCGCCAAAGTAGAACAGTCCTTGCGCCCGAGCCAACTCGGATTGCGGCAGCAGGCCCTTATCATAATAGGCTTGCCCCAGCATGTTGTAAGCGGTGGGGTTTTCGCCGTCTCGTGTCACGGCTTTGCGAAGGATCGAAATCGCTTCGTCGACGCCGCCGGGGTCCTTCGACTGCAGCAGCGACTGCGAAAGCTGCACGCCGATCAACGGCGCTTCGCCCTTGAGAAGCTGCAGCGCCTTGCGCAGCACGGGCACAGACTCCTTCGGCCGGCCCGATTTCTGCAGAAAGTCGCCCTTGAGTTCCCAGAAATACGGATTGTCCGGTTGCAGCTTGATCAGCGCATCGGCTTCGGCCAAGGCCTGCTCTAGACCGCCACTGCCGCCCAGCCGGTAGCGCGCCACGGCCCGGGCATAGCGGGCCGCGATGCTTTGATCGGACGGCGGATAGCGATTAAAAACCGTCTGCGGTCCCTCGATGTAACCGGACAGCTTGGCGCGCATCATGTCGTGGCGCTGCTGCAGCTCAGGGGGATCGGTGGTGGTAAAATTCGGGCTGGTCTCGACCAGCTCGCGCAGCCGGTTCAAGCGGTCGGTGGCCACGGGATGGGAGCGCACGAACGGGTCTTTGTGCTGGTCGGAAAACAGCTCTTGGCCCTGAAACCGTTCGAACGTCGCCAACATGCCACGACCGGATTGCTGCGTCGCGCTGAGGAACGATAGACCGGCCTGATCGGCGGCCGATTCCTGCGAGCGGCGTTCGGCGGTCAAGCCGCGCATCAGAATTTCGCCGCCGCCTTGCAACACGCTTTGACCGGCGCCGCCGAGGTCGCGTCCTTGATCGCCGCCTGAAACGCCGCCGGCCACCATCAACCCGATCCCGAGGATCTGCGCCAGCAGCGCGCGCGTCTGATCCTGAGCGATGCGCGCTCGGAGTGCTGCCATATGGCCGCCGGAGATGTGACCGGCTTCGTGCGCCAACACGCCGATCACTTCGTTCGGCGTCTGCGCCTGCAACAATGTGCCGGTATGCATATAGACGCTGCGGCCGTCGACGACGAATGCATTGAACGCCTCGTTGTTGACGATCCGGACGGCAACGCGGCTCGTGCCGAGCCCGGCCGCCCGGAAGATCGGCCGGGCATAGTCGTTCATCAGGTTTTCGATTTCCGTGTCGCGGATCAGCGGCAATCCTTGCGCGGCCGCCTGACCGCACGGAGCCAGCGCTGTCAGTGCGGCAACGCTGATTGCGACGGCCCGCGTGGCCACCGGCTTGAAATATGTCGAAACTCTCATGCGCCAGATTTCGCTTACAATTGAGCCGAAAGATCGGCACCCGTTCGGCGCGACCATAGCCCAGCAATCGGCCGGTTTCGAGCGGAGTTCACAGAGATTACAGGTCTTTAAGCAACTGCAACCAGGGTCTATTCCGCCGCGACGAGGCCGGTGGCTGGCTGGCTGTTCGACGTTGCGGGTGTTGCCGCTGTGGCGCGGACGATGGCGATGGTCAGGGCTGTCAGGACGCCACCGGCAAGGACATCGACCAGATAATGCCCGCCGTACGGAACCGCGGCGACAATCGACAGACCGTTGGCGATCAGTGCGGGAATAAACAGCCAGCGATAGCCGCGCACCACATAGATCACGATCAGCCCCATCATGGCGTGGAACGACGGGAATGTGACAAGCCCTTCCGCACGCGTCAGATCGAGTGTTTGGAAAGTCCCGTCGCGCAGGGCCAAGACGTCGGCCAGGTACCACTGGCAGGCCATCGGATCGAAACTGCGGAACGGATGCAGCGACGGATCGTGATGGATGCAGGCGCCGAGGGCTGGGTAGAGCGCTGACAAGGCCACGACCGGAATGGCGCTGAGAGCCAGAAGTGCGAGCAATTCAACGGCTCGTTGCCGGTCGTGCACCATCGCCATGGCAAACAATGCGAGGCCAAGCAGGGGAATGGAACTGGCATAGCCGGCGGCCAGAAGCTGGGCGGCCCAGGGTTTGGTCTCAAACCAGGAGAGCGTTGC
>JANORU010000182.1:0-10471 GCA_031415475.1 Hyphomicrobium sp. | reverse complement strand
CTGAAGCTTCGGCGTGACATCCGCCTCCGTCCGAGACCGTGACCAATCCCGCCGATGCCTTGGCGGAGGCGGAGGGGGTGTCTGCCAAATATCGACGCTAAGGCTATGTTTTTGAACTGAAATGGTGGGACGCATTTTTGCGCGTCCCACACTTCGTCCCACACATATTTGGGCGGGTTTTAGTGACTGGCCCCACTGCAACGCCACCAGCGCGCTGTTCGCCCAGGGCGGGCAGACGCCATATTCAATCATTGCGCCAAGCGCATTCGTTTGATCTTTCGGTTCGATTGCCCGCTTACGCTGTAACCTTGTCCGGGTGCGTCCGCGTGCTCGCTGCCCTGGCGGGTCTCGCTCTCCCAGGTTCGTGCGGCCTGGGCGCTCTCACCCTGTCGCTCCGGCCCGCCAGCGCATCGATTCTGGGCTCGCAGCGGCGCTCCTGCTGACCATCTCGGCCACGGCTATGGGCCTCGCATATTCGTGAGGCCGCCCGTGCCAAGGTGTCGGACTATGGCGGCGCTCGAGGAAAGTACGATCGGGCGAAGCAGGCTTACGACGACGCGGCGGCTGATCTCGAGAAGCTCGGCAAACCGCGTGCATCGCTCCCCGGGCCGCGGGTCTGAACGTACATGTCACGCCGGTGGAGCATCCAACGCTCTAGACAAGCGGTAGTGTCGTCTGGACGCCCGCCCAAACACCCGATCCGCCAAACAATTGATCAGCGAAGGCTTGCTCGATGCGACGGCCTCGCACCTCGCCTCTCTGCTGCCGGATCCACTCTTCCGGTGCGCACAGAACTGCTTCCATTTGGGTCGGAAGGACTCTAGTCGCGGCTGGCGCGCTTACGACGCCTGTCGCGACAGTACCGGATCAACATCCGCAGAACTGTCGTCGACTTGATCTGCCGGTTCGGCGTGGTCCGCCGCCGGTTCGGCGGCAGGGCCCCACTTGCGCAGCATGGCGACAAGCTGGGAATCGACGAACGGCTTGGTCAGATAGTCGTCCATTCCGGCCGCCAGGCACAGTTCGCGGTCACCGAGGAGTGCGTGGGCCGTCAGCGCGATGATCGGTGTTCTCGGCCGGCCCTGCTGCATTTCCATCCGGCGGATGGACTTGGTGGCGTGAAAGCCGTCCATGCCCGACATCTGGCAGTCCATTAGAATAACGTCGAAGACTTGGTCGGCGGCGAGCGCCAGAGCTTCCCTGCCATCGTTGGCAATCTCGACCTCGCAGCCAGCGTCGAGAAGACTTTCCCGTACAATCTCCTGATTGACGAGGCTGTCCTCGACCACAAGAACCCGCAACCAGTTCGGCGCGGCATCGATGGCGGCTGTCGCAGTCGACATTGCCGTTGCAGGTACGTCGAACTCTTGGCTTCGTGCGCTATTGCTCAGTCGCGACAGAGCATCGGTGACTTTGCGGAATTCCAATCCGATATGGGCGACCAGAGATTTGACGTCGTTTCCGCTCTTGATGTCGACATCGATTTCGAGCCGCTGCAAGAGTTCGGAAAGAAACGCGGCGCCGACCGCAGCGCAGCCAGACTTCAGCCAATGCGCGTTTTGACGAACACCGCCCATGTCGCCACGGGCATAGGCCTCCTCAAGCCGGTGTAGATGCGGCGGGGCGTGTTCGAGAAACAGATTGACCAGCCGGCTGGGGCCTGCACTCCAATGACGGAATGCTTCTTGATCGGGGTTCACAGTCAAACGGGTCGTGCGCTTCCCGACGTTATGGATCGGGTGCCACGACAGGCCAGCCGCTTCCAGTAGAATTCGGTCGCGGACCCAACAGGCAGTCCGGTGCGGCATCTGATGGCCGAATGCGATCTCGCCACTGGTATGCCCAATCTTGACCGACGCAAACGGTGTTTCAGATTGCGGATCGACGTCGACGCTTTTGACGTCCCGGAAGGCAATGACAGTCTGAGCCGGAGCCTTCTTCCGCTCGTCCGGCGCTTCGATCCGAATTTCTTGATCGATGAACGTGACGACCCACGGTTTTGGCTGTGAGCTCTTCGAAATTACCGGCAGAAGCCGAGCCAGCCAAGACGATGTCCTGCCAGCCTCGGGCGACCAGCTGATCTTGAGCACGTCAATGCCACGGCGGCGGAGATTTTCAAATCGAAGGCCGGCTGGCGGCGCGCCGATGCAGTCGAGATCGAGCTGGCGGGCCTCGTCCAGGAGCGGCGTCGACTGATCTGCGGATGTGTTACCCATGTGAATTCGGCGGCCTTGTCTCAGTCGTCCGACGGCGAAAATCTGCGCCGGTCTTGTCGAATTGAGTTTTGAGCCAAGCCGTCCCTTTCGTTCTGCTTTGTCGATCTTACAGCCAACTCATGTAGATTGAATTGATCGCCCTGGCCTGTCGGGTGTTCCAGCGCTGAAGGCTAACCTTGCGGTAACCATTTCTTCACCAAGTCATCGAAGTCATTCGGCAAGAACGGCTTGCTGAGAAAGTCGTTCATGCCGTGCCCGATGCATTTTTCGCGATCGCTGGCAAAGGCGTTCGCGGTTAACGCGATGATGGGAACATCCTTGCGGGTGACCCCAGTCGATCGGCCTCTGATTGCAGAGGTGGCGGTGTAGCCATCCATAACCGGCATCTGGCAGTCCATCAGGATGAGATCGAAGTGTTGTGACGCGGTCAGCTCGACCGCTATCTCGCCATTGTCAGCGACCTCGATTTCGCAGCCGAATTCGTCGAGGAATTCTCGCGCCACTTCCTGATTGACCAGGCTGTCGTCGACGATCAGCACGCGCGATTGGTTGCGCGGCCTTGCGACGGGCCGGGTTTCGATCTTGCCAATCCTGCCGCCCAGTGTTTCCGAAAGCGAATGCTTGGTCACCAGCTTGCTGGTGCCGGAGATCTTGATCTGTTGTAACGCGCGGAGCAGCAGGGTTGGCTCGAACGGACCCGTGAGATAGCCCTGCACACCTGCCTCAGCCAGTGACTTGGCATCACCCGAATTGCCGATCGTGGCGAGCGCGATGATGGGAAGCGCGCAGCCGGCGTTGCCGCCACGGATGGCTTTGAATTCGTTGACGAGGGACTCCGAAATCGCGACCTGCATTGCGATCACAATATCGAAGTCTTCCGCGAGAGGCTTGCCAGCAACGATCCGGTCGACACCTTCGAACGACGCCACTCTTGTAACGTCGCATCCGGCCCGGATGAGAGATGTGAGGGCTGGTTCGCTTTCATCGTCGGCCGCGACAAGCAAGAGCCGTAAGCCCTGCAGATCGACTTCGGCCGGGTGTTCTTCGCGAACAGGCACATGCTCCGGAAGCGCAAGGTCGAACCGGAATGTCGAGCCTTCGCCAAGGACACTGGTCGCAGATATCCCGCCATCCATGTAGCCGGCAAGAAGCTTGCAAATTGACAGCCCAAGGCCGGTGCCTTCGTGCCGCCGAGTGCAGGTCTGATCCACTTGACTGAAGGATTCGAACACGTCGGCGAGCTTTTCCGGCGGGATGCCGATGCCCGTGTCGATGATTTCAATGCCGAGGCGGGCCTTGCCGCCATCGATTTGTCCGGAGAGCTTCACTGTTACCGATCCGCGGTCGGTGAACTTCACGGCATTGCCCGCGAGGTTGGTCACGACCTGACGGATGCGCCCCGCATCGCCGACGAAGTGCCGTGGCACGTCGGGGCTGATCTGGAGTTCGAGGTGGAGCGATTTCTGGTGGGCGGCAGGAGTGAGAAGCTCAATGATGTCGAACAGACACAGATGCAGATCGAATGGCTTCGCATTCAGCTCGAATTTGCCCGACTCGATCTTCGAGAAGTCGAGAATGTCGTTGATCACCGTCAGTAGCGCGCGGCCGCTATGCAGAATGGTGCTTATCTGCTGGCGCTGCTTTGGCTCCATCGGCGAACGATTGAGCAGCTCTGCCATGCCGAGAATGCCGTTCATCGGCGTGCGGATCTCGTGACTCATGTTGGCCAGAAACTGTGATTTGGCGCTGCTGGCCAAAGCCGCTTTCTGCAACGCGACGTCGAGCTGACCACTGCGTGAGCGAAGTTCCTCCTTGGTCCGCCGCAGCAGGAGGTTTGTGGTCTGGGCGTCGTCGCGGGCATCTGCGAGATCGGCGAGGCGGGATTTCAGGGCTCGCTCGCTGTCCTGGACATGAACCAGCAGCTGATTGATGGAACGGGCAATGCCGAGCCACTCCTGGCACTCGCTTTCCGGGATGCGGCGCGCGAAATCCTGAGTCGCGATGATGTCGCTGATCGTGGTCTCGATGCAGTTGGGTTTAACCGGCATATTCGCCATCCCGATCACTGAATTGAAATGGCTATATGGCGACCGCTGGAGCAGAGGCCGCTGCCGTGCTTGCCAGCACAGTGTCGACCAGCGACAGCATCGCTTCCGGGTCGAATGGCTTCGACAAATACCCCCGTGCTCCGCTCTCCATAGCGCGCGTCACGAGATCACAGTCGGCATAGCCCGACATGAAAATGACTTTGGCCCCGGGCTGAGCGCGAAGAATCTCGCCGAAGGCCTCGACGCCGTTCATTCCCGGCATTCGGATGTCGAACAGACCTACGTCGATACCGCCACGGCTGTAAGCCGACACGGCGCTCAATCCGTCGTGGACAATTACGACATCGTGACCACTGAGTTCAAGGATTTCGCTGACGCCTTGTGCGACGTCGACGTTGTCATCCAGAACGAGAATGCGGGCGGGACTCGACATTATCTTTAGTTCCAATCGTCTTCAGCAGGCGGCTCAATCTGAGCAGCCGGTTGCTGAGCTATTTTGGTTTGCTTCGATTTGTAAAGTTCGCCGCGGAGTGCCTGTTCGGCCTCGAACCACTCAGAACCGATCTGCTGCATCGACGACGAAATCTTGACCAAATCGTTGCTGATCGCAGCGCTCTCGAGATCCTGACAAACTCTGGACAGCCGGATGGCGCCGAGATTGTGGCTGCAGGATTTCAGCGAATGCGCGGCCAGCCGAATTTCGTTGAGGTCGCCGGTCTCGCTGGCCTTGCGGATGTTCTGATAGAAATCCGGGGCTTCCTGCAGAAAGGCGCTGATCAGACGCTCCAACAGATTGCTCTTGCGCGACCGGTACTGATCGAGCAGCTCCGTGTTGAGAGCTGGAGTCTGAGTTGCGGGCTCGTGGGTCTGTGCTGTGCGCATAATTCAATCTACCTATGTTCAAGAGAGCGAATGACGTCGTGTCTTCAGGTGCCTAGGCCGATCAACTCGCCATGCTGACGTGTTGCGCCTGTCGATCATGCTGCCTTGAGGGGAAGTACAGCTTGGCTCGCGTGCCGTGACCGAGCCGGCTTTCGAGGTCCAGGCTGCCAGAAAGCTTGCGGACCATGGCCTGGACGAGCGGAATTCCAAGCCCCGCGCCGTCGGTAGCGTTAGCCAGCGAAACGTGATGCGGCGAGGCGAGGCAGGTGCGCAGTTGGTCGAGCTTGGCCGGTGAGATGCCGACGCCCGTATCTGCCACTACGATTTCGACCCCACCGTCGCCGTGTGCCGTAACGCTGAGACTGACGGTGCCGCCGGCCGGTGTAAAGCGGATGGCGTTGATCACCAGGCACAGGATCGCGTACCGGAGCCGCGACTGATCGGCGAAGATGGTGACAGACGGATCGATGTAAGCGGTGCGGACGAGGATGCGCCGATCGGCCGAAATCCGTTCGGCCTGCTCGGTGATGTCAGCAACCAACGTTGCCAACTGCACGGATTGCACAACCGGTTCAGTGGTCGCGAGCATCGAGTGGGCCAGAAGCCGGAAGTTTGTCGTCAAGCTGCCGAGTGCGCGGGCGCTCCGGTCGATCTCGAAGATGACATCGGCATTCGGCTGCTGCTGGGCTGACTGGACTTTAGCAATAAGCGCCGATGCCAGCGATGATTGCGCCAGAGCGGCCTTGTACGACAGCGACCAGGCTGCCTGCAGGGACTGCTCGGCATTCGTGCGTGCGGCCTCGACCATGGTGCGAGAATCGGCCT
Source organism: Hyphomicrobium sp. (assembly GCA_031415475.1). GTDB lineage: Bacteria > Pseudomonadota > Alphaproteobacteria > Rhizobiales > Hyphomicrobiaceae > JAGVSR01. Next base: position 4,500 of record JANORU010000182.1, on the reverse strand, counting down.
GAGCCTCGGCGGCGGCGAGATCGGACCTCAAGTTCGAAAGCTGCGTATTGAAGTGCTGCTCGGCGGCAGCAATGGCGCTTTGAGCGGATGCCTTCAACTCGGAAACGTCCCGCTCAGTCCTCTCACGCAGGTCGCGAAGCTCCTGAGCATGAGTCGATTTCAGGGCAGTCATGGCCAGTGTCCAGGATTCATGCGCATGCTGCTCGGCATACTGCACGGCTATCGCGGACTGTTGTTCGATATCCGCGATCTTATTCGCCCAATCTTGATCCGACAGCTTGCTCCGTTTGCGGAGCTGCTCGTTGAAGTCGTGAGCCAAACTGGCGCGCAACCCTTCAATAGCGCCTTGCATTTCACGCTCGACCTCAGCGCGGGTCTCAGCAATGGCCTTCTTGATGCTTTCGGCGTGTTCCGATTCCAACCGTTCCCGGTCGGCACGGGCGGCCTCGTGTGCTTGCTCGATCCGCAGGTCGGCATCGTGCATCAGCTGTTCCAGCCGGGCGTCGAGGGCTTCCCCGCCGGCGGCTGCAGGTGCTTCCGCCTTGGGTTCGCTGCCGCGCGTGGCCAGCGCCCGTCTCAACTCACGCTTCTCTTGAGACTGCCTGACGACGTTGGCAACGCGGTCGGCGAGAAAGGTCCAATCGACTGGCTTAGTGATGAAGTCATCGGCGCCAGCGCTCAGTCCGTTTTCAATGACATCAGCCTCTCTGGCGCCGGTGACCAGGATGACCGGGATGTCGGCTGTGGCCGGGTTCGACTTGAGCGTCTTGCAAATGCTGTTGCCGTCAACCAGCGGCAGAAGGTAGTCGAGCAGAATGATGTCGGGTCTGGTCGAGATGGCGATTTTCAGGCCGCGCTTTCCATCCTCTGAAATCGCCACGTCGTGGCCGGCGTCTTCCAGATACTCTTTGACCAACATGCGCTGGGTCAGTTCATCGTCAATGGCGAGAACTTTGAGCTTCTTGAAATTGGTCATTTTGACATCCACCACCTACAGCCGGTGACATGATGTCCGGCCAAACTAAAGGGAAGGTAGAGAACAAGCTCTAAATTTCTCTAAATCTTGCCTTGAACCGGACACTTCGGACTTTAATTAGAATGCTAGACAATTCGAGTACGGATTTAATAACTGAATTCCACAACACTCAAATTATTCATCGTGGTGCAGTAACATTCTCTGCAGGATAGAGTGCGATAACGGTTGGGAGCCGAGCAGAACCACTCGGTGTCGAATCGGCCTTCGCGTCGAGGACAGTGTCTAGTCAGCTCTATAAATCTGCGAGTCCGATATGTTTTCAGCTCGAAGCCTGCAAGCCGGTCCGGTGCAATCCGAGCAAGTGGCCATTCTCAACCACATTGCGCTGGTCCACGAGGTTTGCCCGCGGGGCCGGATCACGTCAGTCAACGCGCAGTTTTGCAAGGCGACGGGGTTCGGGGCCCACGATCTGGTCGGCGCCACCCACAGCCGCATTCAGCCCGCACTTGGCGCTGGCACGGCCTGGATCGAGCTGCACGCAGCCGATCCGGTGACGGCTTTACTCTGTGGCGAGACACTCAACAGGAAGCAGAATGGCGATGAAGTCTGGCTTTCGAGCACGATTGCTCCGAAGTTCGGCCCCGATGGCCGGCTGGCTGGATACTATTGCGTCAGCTTTGACGTCACCGAGTCGAGGAAGCTCAAGACCGAGATGGAGCAGAACAGCAAGCTCCTGCAACTCGGCCAGCTGACGGCGACCGTAGCCCACGAAATCCGCAATCCACTGGGCGCAATTCGCACCGCCGCCTTCGTCCTGGAACGTAGGCTAAAGGGCCAGGTCGAGGGCGTCGAACCACAGATTGAGCGGATCAACAACGGCATTCGCAGATGCGATAAGATCATTACGGAGCTGCTAGATTTCTCGCGCAAGAAGTCGCTCAAAGTGGAAAGCGCCCCGGTCGACGGCTGGGTTTCGGACGTTATCAAGGAAGAGTGCCGGAGCTTGCCCCGTGGCGGCGCGGCGATGTTCAAGCCAGGCATGGCAGACCTCGCGGCTCAATTCGACCCGGATCAAATGCGGCAGGTCTTGATCAACCTGATGAACAACGCCTGCGATGCCATGACGGAGAAAGTGGCTTCGGGCGCGACCGACACTTCATATGTCCCGGAACTCACCATTGCCACGCGCCAAGACGGCCGGTTTGTCGAGATTCGGGTGACCGACAATGGTCCAGGGATCGAAGAAAAGACTCTGAAGCGGATTCGCGAGCCACTTTTTACGACAAAATCATACGGCGTCGGTCTGGGCATCCCCGCGATCGAAAAAATACTTTTGAACCACGGCGGCTGTCTCAATATCGAGAGTGTCTACGGTGAAGGAGCCACAATGACAGCGCGCTTCCTTATCGAGATCGAGTCCAATATCACTGTCTAGAATTCGGCGTAAATGCTGGCTCTTCGAGAGCCCCGGCGCTTTAAATTATTCACAATTCAATTGATTGCGACGAATCAAATCATCGCAATGATCTCTGCTGAGATGATCCGATCAAATTCGGTATTACCGCTCGTTTAGCAATCGCGTGCTGCGGCCAATTATTTGGCTAAATGTATTGTTGGCAAAGGAAATCCCGAGATTTCTGGGAACAATTTTTTAAGCAGATTTGCTGCAACGTCGTCATGCCACGGGTGCGGATGGCAATATTTACCTTTTGTTTTCTGGGAGAAGGAACAGGTCATGCGGAATTTGATGCCGTCGTCCATCTTGGGGCGGATTCGGATCGTCTGCATCGTGGCGCTGACAGTGCTCGTTGTCGCCGGAGCAGGTTTCTTTCTCATCCAGCAGGTTCTGGAGCGCACAAACTTAGAGATCCAGTCTCTTGATCAGTCAGCCCACGTCAATAGCGAGATTGCGACACAGCTGGAGCGGGTCCGAGCAATTGTCTATGCCGCTGCTGCCGGAGAGACTGGTGGAACGGCCGACTCGCTGAGAGCGGATGTCGACGCCGCGCGGCGGGACTACAAAACGGCCAGCAAGCATCTCGATCACAAGACTTCGACCGGTTCCGCCCGGTCTGTCACAACCGAGCCGGATCTGGACCAGTTGTTCATGGTGGCGGGCCGCTCAATCGATGCGACCATCGCCGATCGGACCCAGGCGGCAAGCCAGATCAAGCTCTTTCATGACGAGTATCGTAGCGTCGCCGCCGATATGGAGAAGGCGGGTGACATAGTCGGCAAACAACTGGCCGAAAAGCAAACGCTGCAAACCGAACTGGCCGACCAGCTCAAAATCATGACAATTCTTCTGTCCGTCGGAGGGATTCTCAGCATCGCCGTGCTTGGCGTCATCGTTCTCTCAACGTTGGTCCGGCCATTCCGGGCGCAAATCAAGGCGATGTCGGCTTTGGCGTCGGATCATACTGACGTCGAAATCGTGGGCCAAGGCCGCGACGATGAAATCGGCGAGATGGCCAAGGCCATCGCGCAGTTCCGCATGGCCATTCTGGAACGCCGCCAGCATCAGATCGAAACCGAAGCGACCAAGGCTGCCATCGAGTTGGAGCGGCACAAGAAGGACGAGCAGGATAAATACTACGTCGACGCTCACAATGTCTTCATGTCGTCCTTTACGGAAGCGCTGAAGCATCTGTCGGATGGCGATCTTCAGTACCGGCTGGATACTCCGTACATTTCCGAGTACGAGGTCATTCGGAATTCCTTCAACGCGGCGGCCGAGCGAATTCAAGACGCCTTGGTCAAGGTCGTGTCGAGCTCTGCCGAAATTCGCTCTGGAACCGAACGGATTCTGCTCGCGGCCGACGAACTCGCCCGCCACACCGAAGAGCTGGCGTCATCGCTTGAAGAGACATCAGCGTCGATGGAAGAAATGGCGGCAACAGTGCGCCAGAACGCCAACAACGCTCAGGAAGCCAGCGCGACAGCTTTCGCAACCCGCGAACTTGCTGTGGCCGGCGGAAAAGTGGCCGAACAGGCCGTGGCCGCGATGAGCAAGATCGAGCACTCCTCGCGACAGGTCACCGAAATTGTCGGCCTGATCGAAGAGATTGCCTTCCAAACCAACATTCTAGCCCTCAACGCAGCTGTCGAAGCCGCGCGGGCTGGCGATGCCGGCAGGGGATTTGCAGTCGTTGCCAACGAGGTTCGCGCGCTGTCGCAACGCTCGTCGCAAGCGCTGAAGGATATCAAAACGTTGATCTCCAGCTCGACGCTTGACGTCGATGGCGGCGCGACGCTGGTCAAACAGGCCGGCAAAGCGCTGACGGAGATTGTTATCTCAGTATCGAAGGTTTCCGAGCTGATCTCCGAGATCGCGGCATCGAGCCAGGAACAGGCGTCCGGCGTCGACCAGGTGACCAGAGCTGTCTCGAGCATGGATGAGATGACCCAACAGAACGCCGCCCTGGTTCAGGAAACCAATGCTGCGTTGCATACCGCCCAGCAGAAGATCCGTGAACTCAACCGATCGGTTGGCATGTTCGAAACAGGTCTTGATGCCGACACGC
>JANORU010000181.1:0-2467 GCA_031415475.1 Hyphomicrobium sp. | reverse complement strand
GAACGCGTCGCTGCGGTCTTGGACTCGCCATTTTTGACGACCGGCCAGGTGTGCACCGCCGTCGAAGCGCAGCTGTGCGGCTACTTCGGTGTGCCGCACGCCACGCTCGTATCGAGCTGGACGAGCGGCGCGACGGCGACGCTCATGGCCATGGGTGTCGGCCCGGGCGACGAGGTAATCGTCCCGGCGATGACCTTTATCGCCTCCGCCAACGTGGTTGAACTGCTCGGTGCGCGATCGGTTTTGGTCGATGTTGATCCAGCGACGCAACTCATGACCGCAGAGGCGGTCGGGTCCGCAATCACGCCGCGCACCAAGGCGGTCATGCCGGTCCATCTCTATGGCCAGATGGCCGATATTGCCGCAATCCGCTCGGCCATTGATGCGTCGGCCGCGGCCGCACAAAAAATCTGGCTGCTGGAAGACTGCGCTCACTGTTTCGAGGGCACGTTGAACGGTATCAGACCCGGCGCTCATTCGGATGCTGCCGTGTTCTCGTTCTACGCCACCAAGAATGTGACGTGCGGCGAGGGCGGCGCGGTGATCACGCGCGACGCCGGCCTCCATGGCCGGTTGCTCGAAACCCGGTTGCACGGCATGTCGGCGATTGCCGCCAAGCGCTTCGAGGGCGGCAAGTACAACCACTGGGACATGAACCGGCTCGGCATCAAAGCCAATCTGCCGGACTTGCTGGCGGCGCTCCTTCCCGATCAGATTGCAACCGTCGACGCGCGGCTTCCAAATCGTATCGCGCTTGCCAAAACCTATGAGACGGCGCTCGAAGGTGGGCCGTTCCGGATTTTGACGCGGGTGCCGGGATGCGTCAGCGCCGAGCACCTATTCGTGCTCGGCATTCCGGGCGGCAAGCGCGATGACGCGATCGCGGTGCTCAACGCGGCTGGAATTGGCGTCACCGTCAATTATCGGGCGCTACCGGCTCTCACATATTATCGTGCGCGCTACCCCGATGCGGCGTCACAGTGCCCGAACGCCATGGCGTGGGGCGATGAAACACTGAGCCTGCCGCTTTTTCCTGGATTGACGGACGCCGAACAGCAGCACGTGATCGCAATGCTCAAGTCGAAAGTGGCGCCGTTGATATCGTGAGTGTCGTCCTTCAGATCGGCCGAAATTCAATCCGCCTGTTCTGGGCGCGGCCTTCTTCGGTGGCGTTGGTGGCAACCGGCTGACTGGAACCTGCGCCGCGCGCATTGAGGGTGCTCGCCACCCCGCGCGACCGAAGGTACTTGATCACTGACTCGGCTCTCAGCCGCGACAACAGACTATTGAAAGCCGCGTCACCGACGGTATCCGTATGGCCAACGATTTCATAAGCGGAATTGACAAGGCACGACACGATTTCGTCCAGCGCCCGCCGTCCGGTTGCATCGAGCACGGAACGCCCGCTCTCGAATCCGATTTTGACGCCTTGTACAAGGTCGGTGCAGCTCGGCGGCGAAGCGGGCACTGTGATCGCAACAGGTTCGGTGGCGGGCGCAACGGGCGCCGGCTGCGGTTCCGGCGGCGCCGGAGCGGGCGCTTCGACCACCATTGGTTTTGCCGGCACCGTGACGACGATCCGATTGTCGACCGCGACTTCGGCTCCCAGCATGTCCTTGAGGGTTGTTCCGCGCGCTTCTCGCGAGTCTTCCGAAGGTGCCGTTCCGGCCAGTGTTACGGCGTTGCCGTCGGTGCGAATGAGGCCGAAGCTGCCCCACGATTTGAGCTCTTCCAATATGGATCTGGTTTTGCTTTGCCAGGCGATCGGCAGCGTCGCCTGATCGATTGTCAAAGCGTCGGTGACGTTGTCGCTACCGAAGACATCGTCCGCCGCTCCCGTGATCGCGCGTCTGGTTGCGTCGCTGTCGACGCGCCCCAGGAGTTTCAACTTCCCGTCCGAACTTTGCAGATCGATGTTGGACGGTATTTTCTCCGGCGGCGGTTCGGGGGCCGCTGCCACGGGTACAGGTGCTGGCGCCGGGGCTGGCGGTGGCTCGACGATAAATAGCCGGTTGTCGACGGCGATGCCGCTGCCGAGCACGCCGGCAAGCCCCGATCCCTTGGCTGCCTTTTCACCTGCACTGACGGCGCCGCCGGCGAGGGTCGCAATGCCACCGTCCAGTCGAATGCTGCCGGTTCCGCTCCAGCTCTTCACCAGTGGTGCGAGATCTTTGATTTTGTCCTGCCAGGGCGCCGCCGCCACTGCGACGTCCGGAACCACGGCACTTGTCACCGACTCGGCTCCGAATGCGGCGGCAAAACTATCTTGAATGGCGATCCTGGCCGCGTCGCTCTCCAGGCGGCCGGACAGTTGCACCGCGCCGTCGCGGGTTTGGATTTCAAGGGCAGCTGGCAATCGAGGAGACGAAACCAGCGGCGCAACGGCAGGCGTGGCCGGTGCGGGTGCAACGGGCTGGGTGACGGTCGCTGTCGATGTTCCCGCCGGGCAGACCATGTTGTTTGGCCC
>JANORU010000180.1:0-2725 GCA_031415475.1 Hyphomicrobium sp. | reverse complement strand
GCCGTAGGCACCGCCAGCCAGTACATCCTCGCCGGCGTTGCCGTACACCGTATCCGCGCCGCCTATTGCGTTAGAAGTTGTAGTGATGCGCTGAACGAAGATATCCGTTCCGAGTTGGGCTTCTGCATTGTCGCCAAACAGCGTGTCATTACCGTCGTTGCCCGAGATATGGTCACCGGCAGCACCGCCGATGACGACGTCGTTGCCGGTGCCGCCCGTAATGGTATCCGCACCGCCGACATCCGGAGTGATGCTTTCAGCAAAACTGACTTCCGTCCCGGTGAAGACAATGCGCGCACTGTCGCCGAATATCAGGTCGTTGTTCTCGTCGCCATGCAGTGTGTCGTTGTCCGCACCACCGACGATGACGTCGTCGTTCTGGTTGCCGTGGATGATGTCGCGGCCGCCAACGCCGGTCGCCGTGGAGCGCACCTGCGAGACCGCACCTGACAGGTAATCAATCACACCGCTGTCGCCGAGGATGATGTCCTCGCCGGCATTACCGTCGATGATGTCGGCACCGGCACCGCCCAGAATCACGTCGTTCTGGTCGTCACCTGTAATGGTATCGTCACCGCCGCTAACTTCGTCGGTGGATATCACTTGGGTGAGGATCGCGGCGTTGAAGGTGAGCCTTCCGTTATCGCCGAACACGATGTCGCTGCCTGCATTGCCATGGATTTCGTCTCCGGCTGCGCCGCCCAGCAGTAAGTCGTTGCCGAGGTTGCCGGAGATGACGTCGCTGCCACCGAATCCATGATCCCTGGTTTCGACCAGATCGAGCGTCAAGATATTTCCGTCGCCGTTGTCGAAATCGACGGCACCGTTGTCGCCGAGGACGATATCGTTGCCCGCATCGCCGTTGACGGTATCGCCGCCAGCGCCTGCCAGCACGATGTCTGCGCCGTCGTTGCCCCAGATCTGATCGTTGCCGCCTTCGCCTGGCCGCACCGTGTGAATGCGCACAACCTGGCCGGTGGTCAGGATGCGGTTGGTGCCCGCAACCTGCTCGATGATGCCGTGATCGCCCAGCACGATGTCGTTGCCGCCGTCGCCTGAGATCGCATCCGCGCCCACAGCGAGATCGTCGGAAGTCTCCAGATTGTCCGCGCCCGCCGCGTTCACGACCGTGAGGATCTGAGTCGACAAGCTGAGCCGGGTCGAAAGATCGACGTTGAAGCCGTCGTCGCCGTAGATGTGATCGACACCACCTTCGCCATGAATCGTATCGTCCCCCGATCCACCTGCGATATGGTCTCCTGCCTGACTGCCCCAAATGGTGTCATTGCCGCGACCGCCGTAGATGGCGATCGATTGGGTGGCGAGGTGCGCATCGATGATGTCGTTGCCCGCGATGGAGAACTCCCTGGCGAACGGCACTTCATCGACGACGCCGTTGAGGTAATCCGTCACCATCTGCGTGGTCGAGTTGTAGAACGCGCCGTTCTGGCTGGTGTCGCCGAACACGATCAACGGTGAAGCTGCGCCACCACCACCATTGACGATTATCGTATCGCCGCCGGCGATCAAGCCGCCCACGCCGTCCGGGACCAGCGTATTGCCACCGCCCTGGACAACCGTGATGGTTCCGGCAACGGTGTTGTTCACGGTAAACGTGTCATTGCCTTCACCGAGCATGATGTCAACCACTTCAACGCCCCGGTAAGTCACGCCGCCGTCGAACGTGCGATTGTCCGGTACGGTTTGGGTACCAAAATTCAAGGTCTTCGTCCCGCCCATCCCCAGTCCGGACACGTTGCCGAACTCGGAAAGCTGGATCAGCCCCGTATCGACCTCATAGATGGCGGCCAGGCCGGATGCGTTGCTTGCATTTCCATGGGCGCCGACGTCGTGCTCGATACTGCCGTCGTTGAATACGTTGAGCGTGTCGGTCTGCTCCTCCTCATTCACGTCAGGAATGTTTGCCGTCGGCAATGCGATATCGGTCTCGCTCGGCAGCGTGATGCCCTGCTTGAGCGTACGGTCCTTCGATTCGATCACGCCACCTTCGATCACCAGCGGTCCGCCGATGCTCGAAGTCAGGTGTGGCTGCGCCGGGAAAGACTGCACCGGCTGATCGCCCTCTTCCGAGGTATCGTCGGGGTTCTTCTCGACCAGCACAGTGAACGCGACGTTCCAGTTGTCAATGCCGAAGGTCACCGTCGGCACCGGCCCACTGTTGTCGAATCGGCCAAGCGGATCGCTGGCCGCGGACACCACCGTCTTGCCGTCGGTGAGGATCTTGATGGTCACCGGCGCGGTCGGTTGCTTGGTGAGTTGCAGGGTGTAGGTGTCGTCGATGACTTCGGAAACGATGGTCGAGCCATCGGTTTGCGTCACCAGCAACTGCCCGGCGTCGTTATCCCGGACATCGATCTCGACTTCCGGAGCCTCTGCCACAACGCTGAACACGCCTCCGGTCGCCACAGAACTCGACACCGAATGGGTGATGGCGGTGAGCAGACGGTTTTCCGGCACAGAATCGTCGAACGCGGAAACGTTCACGACAAAGGCCTGGTTCCAATTGCTCGCGTTGAACGAGATGGTATTGCCGACCAGTCGGCCTGCTTGCAGCGGATCGCCGGCCGACACAGATACCTGATCGGCATCGAAGGTCAGTGAAACGGAGACGATCTCTCCGGGATTGGGCTGCCTGGTCAGAGCGACGGTGTACGTATCGTCCGCCACACCCTCGATCACCTCGGTTGAACCTGCCGATTCGTTG
>JANORU010000179.1:0-3637 GCA_031415475.1 Hyphomicrobium sp. | reverse complement strand
CCTTAGCATCGGACGAGTGCGCCAACGAACCGGGCGGCCAAGACTCGCGAACCCGAAAGGGCCGGGGGCTTTTGCGGTGTGACCGGCGGGCTTCGGCTTGTCCGTACCGCACGGTACGGACGGCGCCAAACCCCTTGATCCCCGCACAAAATCCCCTCGGCAGAATGTTTCAATTTGGCCCGGAAAGGCCCTAGAGCGCTTTGCAATCCGATGGAATCGGATTGGCGCTCTAGGTTTTTGATTTGTCGCATTTTCTTCGACGAACCGGTGACCACTTCGTCGGAAAATGCTCTAATTCGCGGATTTTTTCTTTTTGGACTTTTGCACGGGCCGGACGGCGGGCGGTTCGTCCAGGACTGCGGGCTCCGCCGCTGCCGTGCCGGTTTCGAGTTCCGATTTCTTGTTGCGGGGCAGGTCGGACTTCTCGATGTCAATGAGCTTCGGCTCGGGGCGCGGCCAGACGATATCGTCAGCGCGTCCTGGCCGCGGCGTCAATCGCTCGCCTTTCACCAGCACGCGATAATAGGGCGTCTGTGTTGGCGAGACAGCACCACGGGCAGCACCCGCCGCCTGGCTGGACGGCGGCGTAATCGTACTCATCATGCTGAGCCCGCCGGCAATTTGATCGATCAAAACCTGGCCCATCGGTGTGGCCTTCTCGGCACTTTGATTGCGTGTCACGAGGGCGACGACTGTCGCCGGGATCGCCGGGCGCACGATATCAAGCGTCACAACCTCTTCGCGGCCATTAGCAGCGATCGTTTTGAGGCTGATCCGGCCGTTGTCGGCTTTCTGGTCGCCTTCGCTGGCAGGTTCCGAGCCACCCGTCCCATTGGCCGCTGCCGACCGGCCGGGCTGGGGCGACGCCGCCGGTGCACTCTCTTTCACGGTCGCCTTGCCGGGATTAATTTTGGCCTGTTCGGTTTCGTTGCCGGCGAGCGGTACGGTTCGCTCGGCACGGGCCTGATTGAGATCGCGGCGCAAATCGCGCTCAACGAAATGAGCGAGCTTGCGATTGCCCGCGATGGTGAAATAGAGCCCTTCTCCGTCGCGCAGTTTGACAATCTTACCGGTCAGATCGGGCCCCCAGGCACTGAACCCGCCCTGCTCGTCGAGAAAGCCAGAATAGATGTCGACGAATTTCATACCATTGACGAAGGCGCGGTCGCGCAGCACCTCGTTCATCATCTGCGCGTCTTCGTTAGCATCGTATTTTCGCACGTTCGGCAGCCCAACCGAATAGACCGCGATCTTCGACTGCTTCAGGACGCTCAACAGCCGCTCGGCCCGGCGGCCGTACTCGCTTTGCCAGTCAGGCGTGCCAACCGGGATCTTCTTGCCGGCGTCGTTGCGCAGTGAGACGCGATCCCAAAGCCCGAGCATGACGATTGCGATATGGGGGGGGTCGACTTTGAGATCAGTTTCGAGTGCGGTGAGCTTGTCGTCGAAATCGGGCCGCATGACGCCGTTGAGAAACGCATGCTTTGGAGCCAGCGAAACCCGGCCCTCGGTGATCAGCGCTTCCTGCAGGCCCATCTGCAGCCCTTCAGCGAGATCGTCACCGATGACCATGATCTTGTAGATGTCGCCCTTGGGAAATGGATTGATGAAGCCGGACCCGAAGCCGTCGTCCTCGGCACGCGATTGCAACGCGAGACCAACGGGCAGCACAGCGACAACGGCCGCGAAGGCGGCGGCAAATCGCAAAAACCGGCTGAACCTCATCAGCACGTCGGTACCCGTTCGTTGCTTAGGCCGCGACGCAGCCAATTTCCGAATCCTGCGCCACTGTCCAACGCCTGATCGTGTGCGGCAAGCGCTACGCGAACTTTACTGGCCGGCGGTCTGTCGAAGGTGGGCCAGCACCGCATCAGACGGCCAGCAATCGACTTTCAAGCCGCTCGCCCGCTGGTAGGTGCCGACGGTCTTGCGGGTGTTGGAGCCTATTTTACCGTCGATTTTCTCGACTTCATAGCCGCCGGCCTTCAGGCGGGTCTGAATTTCTTCGATGGTCTTGGTTTTCTGCCCGCCTGTGCCGCCGAACGCATGTTTGAAGGTGCCCCCGCCGGCGATCCGGTCGGCCAGATGGCCAACGAACACGGCATAGAGGTCTGACGTGTTGTAGCGCCGCAGCGTTTTGAAGTTCTCGGTGACCAGGAACGACGGACCATAGGCGCCCGCCGGGCTCATCAGGTAGGCGACGACGCCGAGCTGTTTCTCGCCCCACGGTTTGCCATCGGCACGCGTGTAGCCGAGCTTCGCCCAGTCCGCGACTGGGCGTTCCTGGGTCGGGCCTTCGTAGGCACAGTCCGACGTTTTTGGAATGACGATCTCATAGCCCCAGATTTCTCCTCGCACCCAGCCTTTGCCGGCGAGCTGCGAGGCGGCCGATGCGAGTGCGTCTGGAACGGACCTGAAGATATCGCGCACGCCATCGCCATCGAGATCGCGGGCATGGACAAAAAACTCGGACGGCATGAATTGCGTGAGGCCAAGTGCGCCGGCCCAGGACGATCGCATATCGGATCGCGCGACACCGCTTTCGAGCATTTTCAAGGCTTCGATCAGTTCGTTGCGAAACAGCTCCTTGCGCCGCCCCGCGAAGGCGAGCGTCGCCAGCACTTCAAGCGCATCGTGCGGCAAGGTATGGTGGCCGAACGCCGTCTCGCGGCCCCAGATGGCGAGCACCGAATAGCGATCGACGCCGATATCTTTTTCGATCCGATCCAACGCTGCTTTGTGCTTGACCGCCAACTGCTGACCTTGGCTTGCAAGGTTTGCCAGGTACTTGCCGTCGAGATACTCGCCGGGCGCACGCGTGAATTCAGCCTGACCCTTGCTCGAGTTGGTTTCGCGGCCCGGCAGTTCGAGATCGGGGATCGAAAAATTCGGCTTCATGCCGGCGAAGGCTGCGTCGAACGTTTTTTTCGAGACGCCAGCGGCTTCCGCCTCCGGCCGTAACGCTTCGAGAAATTCGGAGAACGATGGAGCGGCCCAGGCGAACGGCGCAAGTGCCGCCGAAATCCAAATGGCAAATAGCAGAGCTGACGTCGCAAGCACCGGCCAAGAAGCACTGCCACTTTGAATTCGTCGCACCCGCATTCCATGCCCCTAAACCAACCGCCCCCGCTGCCGCCAGTTGACGGCCGGGCCATCGATCCGATGTCGTGCAATGGGGGCTTTTTTGCGGCTTTTGCCGAGGCTTACGAGGCCAGCCGGTAGTTGGCGAGCGTCTCTTCCCAGGCCAGCGCATGGGCAACGATCTGATCGAGATCATCGTAGCGCGGTTGCCAGCCGAGGCGGGTCCGGATTTTGTCGGATTTGGCGACAATGGCTGAGGGATCGCCGGCCCGGCGCGGCGCCAGCCGCACGTCAAAATCTTTGCCGGAGGCGCGCTTGACCGCTGCGACCACTTGCTTGACCGAGAAGCCAAGGGAATAGCCGCAGTTGAACACGTCCGACGCGCCTCCCTGGCGGAGATAGCCAAGGGCCGCCATGTGAGCCGCAATAAGATCGCTGACGTGAATGTAGTCGCGGATGCAGGTGCCATCCGCGGTTGGATAGTCGGTACCAAAGACGTCCATGTGGCTGCGCTGGCCAAGTGCGGTCTCGCACGCGACCTTGATGAGATGCGTGG
>JANORU010000178.1:0-10311 GCA_031415475.1 Hyphomicrobium sp. | reverse complement strand
CGTACCAGGGATTTGTGATACTGGGTACTAGTGTTCTGGATCGAACGCTTGATTCCCGGGCGAAGGTCGGCAAGCGTTCGTGAATCCAGAACACAATCAGAGAACAGGCTAGGGTTCCGGGCTGACGCGCGGGAACCAAGCGTCAGAGTCGGAACACTAGTGAGGCCGTTCAGGCCGCGCGGAACAGGCGGACAGCTTCATCGCACTCGAACAGATAGAGCAGGGTTCTGAGCGCCTGCCCACGGGGTGAGGTGAGGTCCGGGTCCTGGTTCAGTACGAGACGTGCGTCGTCGCGCGCGGCGGCCAGCAACGTCTCGAAGCCGGGCACTTCGGCAACGCGAAATTCCGGCATGCCGCTTTGCCGCGCGCCCAGCACTTCGCCGCCGCCTCTGAGTTCGAGGTCCTTCTCGGCGATCAGGAACCCGTCCTCGGTGTCGCGCATCATCTTGAGCCGCGCTTCCGCCGTCTCGCCGGCCGGCGACTTGAAGAGCAGGATGCAATAGGACTGCCGGTCGCCGCGGCCGACGCGGCCGCGCAACTGATGAAGCTGGGCAAGGCCAAACCGTTCGGCGTGCTCGATCACCATGATGGTCGCATTGGGCACGTTGACGCCGACTTCGATGACCGTCGTCGCGACCAGGATCTTGAGATGATTGGTGGCGAAGGCCTCCATGGTGGCATCTTTCGCCGACGCGCTCATGCCGCCGTGCAGCAGGCCGACTGTGTCCCCAAAGATTTGTTTGAGATGCGCGTGGCGTTCTTCGGCGGCGGCGAGTTCGGTCTTGTCCGAACTTTCGATCAGCGGACACACCCAGTAGACTTGCGCGCTGTTGGCGAGCGCGCGTTTCAAGCCGTCAATCACCTCTTCCAGCCGGTCAATGGCCGTGGTGGTCGTGACGATCGGTTTGCGTCCGGCCGGCTTTTCGGTCAGCCGCGAGACATCGAGATCGCCGTAGTGGGTCATAAGCAGCGTGCGCGGAATGGGCGTCGCCGTCATCACCAGCATGTCGGCGCCGCCATTGCCACCTTTGGTCTGCAGCGCAAGGCGTTGATGGACGCCGAAGCGGTGCTGTTCGTCGATCACTGCGAACGCCAGATCACGGAACGTCACGTCATCCTGAAAGATGGCGTGGGTGCCGATCAAGATGTCGATATGTCCCGCTTTTAAGTTCTCTAGAAGGAGATCGCGCGATTTGCCTTTCTCCCGCCCGGTGAGCAGGGCGATGCGCAGACCGGCGGCTTCAGCGAGCGGGGCGATGGTCTCGACATGCTGACGGGCGAGCACTTCGGTCGGCGCCATCAGCGCGGCCTGAGCGCCGGCTTCGACGGCAATCGCCAGGCACATCAATGCGACAACGGTCTTGCCCGAGCCGACGTCGCCTTGCAGCAACCGCAGCATGCGTTTTGGGGCGGCCATGTCGGCGACAAGATCCTTCAGGGCGGCGCGCTGCGAATTGGTCAGCGAAAACGGCAGGGCGTCGGCAATGCGCGCGCGAATGCGGCCATCACCGGCGATCGACCGGCCGCGCTGCGCCTTGTAATTCTGGCGCACAATTCCCAGGGCGAGCTGGTTGGCCAGCAGTTCGTCATACGCGAGACGCTGACGCGGTATGCCACCTGGCGAGACATCGCCGGCGTCCTGCGGCAGATGCAGCAGCGTGACGGCCGTCTTGAGAGACGGCCAGCTGCGGGCGGCGAGCCAATCGGCGTTCTGCCATTCTTCCATATCGGGAACTTTGGATGCCGCCTGCCGCGTCGCCTTCAGCAGCACTTTGCCCGAAAGTCCCGCGGTCAATGGATAAACCGGCTCAAGCATCGGCAGATCGCCGCGCTGTGCCTCCGAGACGATGTAGTCCGGATGCGCCATCTGGAGAATTTCGCCATAGCGCTCGATGCGGCCCGAGACATAGCGAATCTCGCCCTCCGGCAACTGACGTTCGACGAATGGACGTTCAATCCGGAAGAAGACAATGTCGAGGCGGCCGGTGTCATCTTCGGTCGCGACCTTATAGGGCGCCTTGGTATTGCCGCGCGGCGGCGCCCGGTGTTTGAGTACCCGCACCTTAAGCGTCACGATCGAGTCTGGAACCGCATCAGCAACCGTTGGCTCGGCCCGCCGGTCGATGACCCCGGCCGGCATATGCCACAGCATGTCGATAACACGCGGCGCCGTCACCATCGGCGGCAGGTTCAGCGCCTTTTTCAGAAGCGCACCCATCCGCGGGCCGACACCTTTCAGCGTCTCGGCGGGAGCAAACAGCGGAGATAACGCGGTTGGGCGCATACTGGGGGCCGGCATCCTGATTTTGCGACAAACTGGCCGATGCGCGTCGGGAGTACTAAGGCTAGCCGCGCACGGTGGCTGAGGCTATACAGCCCGCGCCGGGTGTGGTCGAGAGCAGCGGCCCCAAGCGAAACCGTCCAGCGGTGGCGCGACGTTCACGTGAGGTGCGATGCAAGTCCCGGACAGTATGGCCACGGCTGATCTCGACATCAGGCGCCGCCGGGCGTTGTGGCGGGCGACCCACCGCGGCACCAAGGAACTCGATCACCTCATCGGACGATACGCTGAGTCACACCTTCCGCAGATGCCACACGCCTCCCTCGAACGCTTCGAGGCCTTTCTTTCAGAACAGGATCCCGTACTTCAAGCCGCGCTCCTGGCACCAACGGCGACAAACAGCGGCGAGTTTGGCGATATTATCCGAGCAGTGCGGGCGTTCCACGGATTAGTTTGAGCACCTCGACACCGACCAGAAAACAGGACGTTCATGCCGGCCGCCAAGGGCGACAGTCAATCAAGTCTCCTCGCCGGCGTGCCGGAAGGCATGGACGCTCTGGTGCTCGCGCGCGAGGTTTTGAGCGCTGCGTCCCCACAGGGTCCTGGACTGCACCTGCACATCGCCCGCGATGACCGGCGTCTCGATGCGCTGGAGACGAGCCTCAAATTCTTTGCCCCCACTGTTAAAGTCATTCCGTTTCCGGCCTGGGACACGGTGCCCTACGACCGCATTGGACCCAATTCCGAAATCACCGCCAAGCGGGTGACGGCGCTCGCCAAACTTGCGCACGGCAGCCGCAAGGATCCGACGATCGTCCTGACGACCGTCAACGCGATTTTGCAGCGCGTTCCGCCCCGTCAGTTTCTGCGCAATTCGATGAAGATGCTGGCGCCGGGTCAACGCGCCGACATGGGCCAGCTTGCCCAGCGTCTCTCGCTTGCCGGTTACACGCGCACGGGAACGGTGATGGAGCCCGGCGAATATGCATTGCGTGGCGGCGTTCTCGATCTCTTTTCGCCGGGCCGGTCGACGCCCGTGCGGCTCGATTTTTTTGGCGACACGATCGAGAGCATCAAGTCGTTCGATATCGAGACCCAGCGTTCCTTGAAGCCGGTGCAGAAGGTTATACTGCTGCCAATTTCGGAACTGGCCTTCGGCGAAGCCCCGGTGGCGCTTTTCCGCCGCCGCTATGTCGAACTGTTCGGCGGGGCGACCGGCGACGATCCGATGTATGAAGCGGTCAGCGCCGGACAGCGCTATCCGGGCCAGGAGCACTGGCTACCCTTCTTCCACGAGACCCTGGAAACGTTGCTCGACTATGTGCCGGGCGTGCCGGTGAGCTTCGACCATCAGGCGGACGAAAGTGTCAAGGCCCGGCTCGAACAGATCCATGAGCACTACGAAGCGCGCGTCGAAGGGCTGGAATCTAAAACGTTCGGCGCCGAACCCTATAAGCCGGTGCCGCCGGAACAGATGTTTCTCGATGGCAAGAGCTGGGGCGGTGCGCTGGCCGGTCATCGCCTGATCCGGCTGTCGCCGTTCGACGCCACCGGCGCGAATGTAACCGATGCCAAGGGCCGGGCCGGTCGCACGTTCGCCGCCGAACGCCAGAACCCAGACACAAACGTATTCGATGCCGTCGCCGGACACATCGCGACGCTCAAATCGAAAAGCAAGCGCGTGTTGGTGACGACCTGGACGGCGGGTGCCCGCGAACGTCTCGCCGCGCTGCTCGCCGATCATGGTGTGCCGGATATTCGCAAGGTCGAGACCTTCCCCGAGGCCTTGGCATTGCCCGGAGATACAACCATCCTGGCCGTGCTGGGATTGGAACAGGGATTCGAAACACCCGATCTGGCGGTGATCGGTGAGCAGGATATTCTCGGCGACCGTCTCGTCCGGCCAAAGCGCAAGGCCCGGCGCGCCGCGGATGTGCTGACCGAAGCGACATCGCTTTCGGTTGGCGATCTTGTGGTCCATGCCGATCACGGCATCGGCCGGTTCGCCGGCCTCAAAACGATCACCGCACTGGGCGCGCCTCATGATTGTCTCGAACTGACGTACCAAGGCGGCGACAAGCTCTATCTGCCGGTCGAGAATATCGAACTTCTTACGCGTTATGGCTCGGATGAGGGCGACGCCCAACTCGACCGGCTGGGCGGCGGCGCGTGGCAATCACGCAAGGCGCGGCTCAAGAAGCGATTGCGCGAGATCGCCAGCGAGTTGATCAAGATTGCGGCGCTTCGCCAACTCAAAGAGGCACCGGCCATTTCGCCGCCGGCGGGCGCCTGGGACGAATTCGTCGCCCGCTTCCCCTATGAGGAAACCGAAGATCAGGCGCAAAGCATTGAAGCGGTACTCGGCGATCTCGCCTCGGGCCGGCCGATGGACCGGCTGGTGTGTGGCGACGTCGGCTTTGGCAAGACGGAAGTGGCGATGCGTGCGGCGTTTGTCGCGGCTCTCAATGGCATGCAGGTTGCCATCGTGGTGCCGACGACGCTGCTGGCGCGTCAGCATTACAAGACCTTCCGTGAGCGCATGGCGGGCTTGCCGCTCAAGGTTGCGCAGGCGTCGCGCCTTGTCGCCACCAAGGAACTCGCCGAGGTCAAAGCGGGATTGAAGGCCGGAACCATCGACATCGTGATCGGAACTCATGCGCTGCTTGGCAAGGCGATCGAGTTCCAGCGGTTGGGACTGCTTGTCATCGACGAAGAACAGCACTTCGGTGTCACCCACAAGGAGCGGCTGAAAAAGCTGCGCGACGACGTGCACGTGTTGACACTGACGGCAACGCCGATCCCGCGCACGCTGCAACTGGCATTGACGGGTGTGCGCGAACTCTCCCTCATCACCACGCCGCCGGTCGACCGGCTGGCCGTTCGGACTTATATTTCACCATTCGATCCGTTGATTCTGGCCGAAGCGCTGAAGCGTGAACGCGCCCGTGGCGGCCAGAGCTTCTATGTCGTGCCGCGCATTGCCGATCTTGATGAAGTGGCTGAATTCCTGCGCGAAGCAGTTCCGGAATTGAAGGTCGCCCGCGCCCACGGCCAGTTGACGCCGACCGAACTCGAAGACGTGATGACCGCGTTCTACGAGGGACAGTACGACGTGCTTCTCTCAACTGCGATCGTGGAATCCGGTCTCGACGTTCCCAACGCCAACACGCTGATCGTGCATCACGCCGACATGTTCGGATTGGCGCAGCTCTACCAGTTGCGCGGCCGCGTCGGCCGGTCCAAGCGCCGCGCCTACGCGTATTTCACGACGCCGGCGGCGCAGAAGATGTCGGAAGGGGCGGAAAAGCGGCTCAAGGTTCTGCAATCACTCGATACGCTTGGCGCGGGGTTCTCGCTTGCCTCGCACGATCTCGATATTCGCGGCGCCGGCAACCTCTTGGGCGAAGAACAGTCGGGCCATATTCGAGAAGTCGGCTTCGAACTTTATCAATCGATGCTCGAAGAGGCCGTGCAGGCGCTCAAAGGCGGCGATCTCGGCGAAGCGACCGATCAGTGGAGCCCGGAAATTGCGCTCGGCATGCCTGTGCTCATCCCCGAGAGCTATGTCAGCGATCTACAACTCCGGTTGGGACTCTACCGGCGTCTGTCGATGTTGGAGACCCGCACCGACATCGATGGCTTTGCCGCCGAATTGGCAGATCGCTTCGGCACGCCGCCGCAGGAAGTGGCGCATCTGCTCGACGTCATGGAAATCAAGGGGCTGTGCCGTCTGGCCGGAATCGCCAAGGTCGATGCCGGGCCGAAGGGCGCCGTCGTTGCATTCCGCAAGAACGACTTTGCCAACGCGGCGGGCCTTGCGCAGTTCCTGCACACCGAGCGCGCGCTCGCCAAACTCCAGCCCGATCACAAACTGATCTATCGCGGCGATTGGGATAAGCCCGATGGCCGCATGAAGGGTGTGCGGGCCTTGGTCGGACAGCTCGCGCGGATCGCAGGCGAGGGCCGGAAGGCGGCTTAAGCGTCTACGCCATCGCCGTCTTCAAATTCTCGTCGACTTTGTCCAAGTACCCCGTCGTCGACAGCCACTTCTGATCCGGCCCGACGAGCAGTGCGAGGTCCTTGGTCATGTGGCCGGCCTCGACGGTATCGACGCAGACTTTTTCCAGCGTGTCGGCGAAGCGCTTCAGGTCGGCATTGTTGTCGAGCTTGGCCCGATGGGCGAGGCCGCGCGTCCAGGCGAAGATCGAGGCAATGGCATTGGTCGAAGTCGCCTTGCCCTTTTGGTGCTCGCGGTAGTGGCGCGTGACGGTGCCGTGCGCGGCTTCGGCTTCGACGGTCTGGCCATCCGGCGTCAGCAGCACGCTGGTCATCAGGCCGAGTGATCCAAAGCCCTGCGCCACCGTGTCGGACTGCACGTCGCCGTCGTAGTTCTTGCACGCCCAGATGTAGCCGCCCGACCACTTGAGCGCGCTGGCGACCATGTCATCGATCAGGCGGTGCTCATAAACCAACTTGCGCTTATCGAACTCGGCCTTGAATTCGGCGTCGAAGACCTCCTGGAAGATATCCTTGAAGCGGCCGTCATAGGCTTTGAGGATGGTGTTCTTGGTCGAGAGATAAACCGGATAATTGCGGTTGAGGCCGTAGTTGAGCGAGGCGCGCGCGAATTCGCGGATCGAATCGTCGAGATTGTACATCGCCATCGCGACGCCACTGCCCGGCGCCTTGAAGACTTCTTTCTCGATCGTCTTGCCGTCTTCGCCGACGAACTTGATGGTCAGCGTGCCCTTGCCGGGGAACTTGAAATCGGTCGCCTTATACTGATCGCCGAACGCATGGCGGCCGACGATGATCGGTTGCGTCCAGCCGGGCACGAGCCGCGGCACGTTCTTGCAGATGATCGGCTCGCGAAAAATGACGCCGCCGAGGATGTTGCGGATCGTCCCGTTGGGCGACTTCCACATCTCTTTCAGACTGAATTCTTTGACCCGCGCTTCGTCCGGGGTGATGGTCGCGCACTTGACGCCGACGCCATGCTTCTTGATGGCGTTGGCGGCGTCGATCGTCACCTGATCACTCGTCTTGTCGCGGTTCTCGACGCCGAGATCGTAGTATTCGATCGGCAGATCGAGATACGGGTGGATCAGCTTGTCCTTGATGAGCTGCCAGATGATGCGGGTCATCTCATCGCCGTCGAGTTCGACAACGGTGCCTTTGACTTTGATTTTGGCCATGTGCTGGTGCGCCCCAAGGAAGATATGCCGGCGGCACCATAGCGGCCTCGCTGCACTGCAACAAGCGCGTCAGACCTACGCATTTTGTCGGGGGTCGGGTAGGCGTAAGGCCGGGTGACGGCGCGAACGGCGAAAGCGGGTGAAGGTGGCCACTATCTCTATCGAAATCTCCATCGAGGATCGGGACGGTCACCGCCAACCGTGCGTGGCGGGCAGGGCCGTGAGCGAGGTCGTGCACGCCTGCCATGAGAAGACCATTGACGCCGGACTGGCGGCGCTGGCCATTGCCGGGCTCGACCGGGCGAGCCTCGAACCGATCCTCACTTACTGCGCCGAGCTAAGATGCGAGGCCGAGGGCGCAACCTGCCCCAGCTGCAAGCGGCGCAGCCAATCGCAGGGCATCGACACGCTCGACGAGTACATTGCGCGCCAGAAGGAAATCGTCGTTGGCGATGGCCGGGTGCGTCTCCACGGGCAGGGCGAGGAATCATCGTCAACTCCAGCGCTGGCGGCGTTGGAAAAAACCTGGAGCGGCGAGAACTATTGGTTCTGGGCGCGCCGTGTGCTGCGCAAACTCCGCCACGGCATCCGCCGCGCGCATATTCGCGGCAATCCGGTCGCGGCCGCCGGGATGACGCCATCGGTGATCCTTATGGAGCCGCAACTTCCCGACAATATCGGCATGGTGGCGCGCGCCTGCGGCAACTTCGGTCTCGATGATCTCAGGCTCGTTAATCCACGCGATGGCTGGCCGAACGAGAAGGCGCGCATTGCGGCGTCGGGCGCCAATTATATCATCGATGACGCGGCAGCGTATGACTCGCTCGCCGACGCCATGGGCGACCTCAATTGGGTGTGTGCGACGACGGCGCGCCAGCGGGACCTCAGGAAGCCGGTCATGACACCGGAAGAGGCCGTGGCGGAAATGCGCGCCCGCATTGGCCGTGGAGAACGCTGCGGCATACTGTTTGGCCGCGAACGCAATGGGCTGGAAACTCATGAGGTGGCGGACTGCGATGCCGTCGTCATGATCCCGGTCAATTCGTCGTTCGCCTCGCTAAACCTGGCGCAGTCGGTCCTGGTGCTTGGCTACGAATGGCTGCGGGGTAGCGCCTCGGCGACCCTCGGCCGCGTCACGACTTACGAACAGCCGCTCGAAGCCGGCGTTTACCTTGGCGAGCATCTGCCCGCCAGTAAGGACGAAATGACCGGTTTGTTTGGCCATTTGGAAGCCGAACTCGAGCGGCTAGGGTATTTTAGCTCGCCACAGAAACGCCCCTCGGTTGTGAATAACTTGAAGACGATGTTTCTCCGGGCGGGTCTGACCCAGCAGGAGGTGCGGACCTTGCGTGGCATTGTTGCCACGCTGGCCGAGGGCAAGGGAAAAGGGCGCAAGTCGTCCACATGAGTTGCCTTGATCTCGCCTAGTTTTGAGCCGAGCGATGCCGCGAAATTCGGCGACGGAGAGTGGCCTCGGAGAGCGTGTGGCAAGCAAGGGGCTTCGCCGCACAATCTGCGGGCTAAACTTCGGTCAACGGCCGGTCGATGCAGCGGGCGGGGTTGCCGGCGGCGCACAGTTCGTCATACGGCCGGCAGAACCAACAGAGACAAGAGCAGGGGCAAGTTCGATGCGAATGACGAGCAGAGCGGGTATGTTCGGACTTGGCGCAGCGGCGCTGCTGGCTGCGGCGGCGACGCCTGCGGCGGCTCAAGAATTGAGTGAAAAGTCGGTTCGCTCGCTGATGGAGTATGCCTGGTCGCTGGTGCCGCCTCAGTTCTCCAAACAAGACGGCACGATGATCATCATCGACAAAAAGAACAAGAAGACCGAGACCATGGTGCCGCTCGACGCCGCCCGCGAAATCATCCGCGTCGGCCGCGTCTCCGCCCATGCCCAGGTTTGCGCGCTCAATGAGGAACAGATCCTCAATCACCGGTCACTGATGCGCCGCGAGGAAGACAAGAAGAAGTGGACCGATCAGCAGATGGTCTACATCAACCAGCTCCACCTCACGACGGTCATGCTGCTGACCGGTAAAATGAAGCTCGTGGAGAAGGACGGCGATAAGGAAGTGGTCGTCGAGGAGAGCAAGGCCGCGACGCCGACGTGCAGCGAAGAACAGAAGACCAAAGTTCAGGAAGTGATCGGCGCCTATTTGCAAGCCGGACCGAACTTCAAGATTCCCGAACTCACGTCCAGCCCGATCAAGGCGCCGCCGGGTACGCAACCGGCCGCAACAGCCGCGCCTGCGGCACCGGCCGCTGTGCCCGCATCGGCCCCAGCGCCGGCCGCTGCTGCCGAGAAGAAATAGCCGCAACGGGCCCCATAGCCGTCGGAGTTGACGGGCCGGGGCCTATGCCCTATCGAACCCTATCAGCGGGCTTTTCGGCCCGCTTTTACTTTTGCGCACCCGTGGCCGGACGTCATAAGTCCAGCCTGTCGGCTCCCGGTATTTCTGCCCGGAGAGGAGGAGGGGGTGCTCCTAGCCTGGATCCATGCTGGATCGGGGCTCATGCAACTTAAGGAGTGCACACGATGAGCAAGCGGAATGCCGCCAAGCATAAAATTGACCGCCGCCTTGGCGAAAACATTTGGGGCCGCCCCAAGAGCCCGCTCGGCAAGCGCGAAAGCCGTCCCGGCCAACACGGCGAGCGCCGCGTCACCAAGCTATCGGACTTCGGCCAACAGTTGAAGGCCAAGCAAAAGCTCAAGGGCTATTACGGCAACATCACCGAGCGCCAGTTCCTGAAAGTCTATAAGGAAGCTGCGCGCCTCAAGGGCTCGACTTCGGAGCAGTTGATTGGCCTGCTCGAGCGCCGCCTCGACGCGATCGT
>JANORU010000177.1:0-2676 GCA_031415475.1 Hyphomicrobium sp. | reverse complement strand
TGTACTGAGGCAGCGCGGCGCTACGGGTTCGCCGCCACCGGCGCGACGGGCTGTGCCGTTGAAACCGGCGGGACGACAGTCGCCGGTTGAGCGGCCGCCGAGACTGGAGCTGCGGACGCGGTGGCCGTCGCCGCGGCTGGCTTGGCCGCCGAGGGTGTGAGGGCCGCCGACTGGCCCTCGCCGATCTTGGTGATCGGCGGCATGGTCGTGTCGCCAGGATCCTTTAGGGTCAGTGTCGGAGTGGCGTGTCCGTGCGACGGGCCAACGACGATTTCGGCCGACTTGATGCAGACCGCGATCCGCTCGGGCGAGAACTTCTGCTTGATCTCGAACACGCCGTTGTTGTCTTTAAAGGTGACATTGGCGTTGGCATTGGCAAGTTTTTCCATCTGCGCTTGACCGCCAAGTTTGGCGACATCATCGCGCTTCAGGCTGTAGCCGATGGTGCCGGCTCGCACCGCTTCGCGCACCAGGAAGTATTTGCTGCCGGACTTGGGTTTGCCTTCCTTTACCAAGCGCTCAAGAATTTTGTCGGCGACTTCATCGTCGATCGACTCCGCCATCATGTCTTCGACCGCAATATCGATGACAAGGTTCTTCTTGAAGTCGGCATTGGCGCCCGCCGTCAGTCCCGGCATGGCGGTCTTGAGCACGGCGAACGAGACGCCGGCGCTCGACTTCTGTTCGTCCGTGAAGACGTAGTTGGCGACCTTGACGTCCCGCCGGTAGCCCTTCATGGCCATGATTTCCGGATCGGACGAATAGTCTTTCACCCGATAATAGGTCCCGCTTTTATCGAGGCGGTAGATCGATCCGGCCGGATCAAAGCCATTGGGAACGAGCGGACACTCAAAGCCCGCAGGCACGCCCGGAAGAAGCTGCGGCTGGGCTTGGACATTGTTGGCAATCGCGGCCGTTGTGCCGTCGAGCTGCTGCTGCTGACAGGCCGCGAGCGGCGCAAGGAGCGCCAGCGACGTCATCATCGGATGAACATAAAGGCGCATGATGCGCTGTCCCCACCTGCTGAAATTTCGATCAAGATTAGTCGGGAGACTGTCCGTGCACAATTGGCAGGCGGCCACAGGCGAGCAGAAGAGTGCGGCGGCCTAGGAGTTATCCCCGCTACTGTTAACCAACAGTGCCACTGCAACCGCAGTGGCGCATGAGGTTGCACAGTCGTGGCAGGCGGCCGGCGCGGCGGCAAGATCTGCGAACAAAATCGGCCTTAGGCTCAATCGCTTTGCAACTTCGGCGGCATCAGTGGCGCCGATGCCGGCGATGATGGCGGGCGTGCCGGCGCTAAGTCCTGCCGCCGACAGCACCTGCAGAACGCCGTTCTCAATCGAGCGTAATTGTTCCGCATGAACGAAGGCGGCGGCGGTTCGCCAATCGAGGGCGGCGGCTTCGGACGCATCGCGGCCAAGCAAGCGCGCGAAACGAATGCGGCTTTCGTCAACCGATTTGCCCTTGCCGTCGGCGGTCGCGTGGAGGTCGACGCCATCTGCCAGCGTGCCGAGAATGCGGCGCACGTCGGCCATGTTGGCCAGATTTTCGCGCGCGAGGCTGCCCCATTGTCCCTTGAACGGCGCGCGGTTGGTGACCGCCATGACGGTCGTGCGCGTCGCGCCCGTGTAAACGAGTTCGCCGGTCGCCTGCCGCTCGCCATCGGTCAAGCCGCGCGGCAAGGGCTTGCCACCGGCAATGGGAATGATGTCGGTGGTGGTCGAGCCGAAGTCAATCAGCAGCGCGTCGGGATGATGCCGGGCGACGAACGCGGCGGTTGCGAGAAAATTGGTCGAGCCGGTGTCGGCATGATATGTGATGGCGTCTGCGCTGTTGCCAAAGCCACGCGGTCCCATCCAGAAGCGCGTGGTGGGCCCGAATGTGGCAGCGAGATGCCGGACGAGCGTTTCGACGCCGGTCTTGCGGTCGGGAAAAATGTCAGACAGTTCACCGGTCATGGTGATCGCCACGCGATCGGCGTCCTGCAGCATCGGCGCGGCCTTAGCGAGCGCAACGTCGAGCTTCTCCAACCCCATCCAGAGGCGGCAGCGAAACTGCTCGACGGCGATGGGAGCGCCGTTTTCAATGCGCGCGACTTTCAGATGCGCGCCGCCGACATCGAGGCCTGCAATTCGGGTCACGGGGCAGGGGGTCCTTGTGGAGGAGGGTTTAGGGGGTAGCGTTTAGGGGTCGGGTGTAGAGGGTTTAGGGCAATGTAGGTCGGACTGAGCCCACTTGCGAAGTCCGACAGCATCTTTGCCGCAAACAAAGGCGTCGGACATCGCGGCTTGCGCCGCTCGGTCCGATCTACGGTGCGGAGTTCTTCAACGCCGCAAGTCCTGCCGGAGGCAGGCAAGCAAATGTGGCCCGCGATCTTGCGATCCGTGGATTTATCAAAGAACAAATCGGGTCCTGCCGGAGGCAGGCAAATCGGGGAGCGGGGCGCGTCAAGGCCTCGGTCTTCCGAAATTTGGTAGTCATGGCGCTTGTGGCGCCCCGCTTTCAGGATTCTACTCCGGGCCTCCGTGGCTTTCCCGGCATCGCCGCCCACTCTCTTAACCCAGGTGGCCCGAGGTGCCTGCATCGCGGCAGGGTTGGTGAGTCGTGCGAGAGGGTTGCTCAACGTTCGAGCGAGAAGGTCCTCTCGATCCTGATCCCGCATCCATCAACACA
>JANORU010000176.1:0-3182 GCA_031415475.1 Hyphomicrobium sp. | reverse complement strand
CATGTGCTGCCCGTTCGCGTTTACTTCGAGGACACGGATGCCGGCGGCATTGCCTATCACGCGTCGTACATCCGCTGGTGCGAGCGGGGACGAACGGATTTTCTGCGGCTGCTCGGCACCGATTCACGCCGCCTGATCGATGGCTCGGCAAGCCATGAGCCGGCGGCATTCGTCGTCCGCCGGATGGTGTGCGATTTTCTGCGGCCGTCGCGCATGGACGACGTGCTCGAGGTCGAGACCAGCGTGATCGAGCTTGGCGGGGCGAGCGTCAAGCTGCGCCAAATCGTCAAGTCGTCTGGCCGGGCGGTATTCGAGGCCGAGGTGACCGTCGTTCTGGTTGCCGTTTCCGGAAAACCACTGCGCCTCTCGTCGGCCATCCGCGCCGGGTTCGGCGCCTAAGGTAGCGCACGATCCTCGTGCATTGCCTGAGCAAAATCAGTTCATCTGCCGCAGCCATAGACATTTTCGTGCCGCCCCCGGATGATAGACGGAACGTGTGGACGGCAGACGAGGATGGCATGACGATCGAAAAAGACAGCGCTGGCGTTGATCTCGACATCAAGGATGCCGTCGAGGGCTATGGCCGCTTCCGGCAGACCTTCGAGCGCGATCGCGCGTTCTATTCAGCACTTGCCTCCAAACAGCAGAAGCCGAGACTTCTCTGGATCGGCTGCTGCGACAGCCGGGTCATTCCATCCCAGATCACCGCTGCCGATCCGGGAGAACTGTTCGAGATCCGCAACATTGCCAATTGCGTGCCACCCGCGTGGAGCGGCGACGACACGGTCGGTGCGGCCATTGAATATGCGCTCGGTCATCTTGGCGTCGACGACATCATTGTCTGCGGCCATACTGGCTGCGGCGGGCTAAAGGCCCTGGCCGAACCCATTCCACCCGAAAGCGAAGCGCATCTTGGCCGCTGGGTCGAGCAGACGCGCCCGGCGCATGATCTGGTGCGTGCGGCAAGGGTCGAGGGTGAGGCCAAGACGATGGCGGTGGTGGCCGCTCATCTGCAATTCCAACTCGACAACCTGATGACCTACGACCTCGTTCGCAAAGGCGTCGAGGAGGGCCGAGTCGGCATCCAACGCTGGCTGTACGACATGGAAAGCGGGGAAGTGGTGGTCTATGACCATGCAACTGGCGAATGGCGCGAATTGATCCCGGCGACCGAAGCCTGACGGTTGTGAGCGCCAATGCACAGCACGTAACGGTTTCAAGAATCAGGCAAAGCCTTTATCGCTTGGGCTCATAACGAGCCCTTGTTTGGTCAAATTGCAGGGCAACATGGCCGCAGAACGGGGCCAGGACGCAACGGTGCGGCGGCAGGCATTGCCGTGCGCAGTTGTGCGCGGGGCCTGCGAAGCGCCGCTTTCAAATGTTGTTTCAGGCGTGAGTTGCGTGTCTACCGGGCGTCACAAGACCTGTTGATCTCGAAGGGCGAAGTTTTCAGATGAATCCAGCCGAAGTCGCGCAGTCCACACTTGCGCCCCATGCGAGCGCGGGCGTGTCGTTCACCGAACTGTTCATCAATGCGTCACCGACCGTGCAGGCGGTGATCGTCGGATTGATCATCGCCTCGATCGGATCGTGGGCGATTATCTTTGAAAAACTGATAGCCTTTCGCCGCGCCCGCGTTGAAGCCGACCGGTTTGAGCAGACGTTCTGGTCCGGACAATCGCTTGACGAACTCTACAACGGCCTGTCGCGCGGCCGCACGATTGTGATGGGCGCATTGTTCGTGGCCGCGATGCGCGAGTGGAAGAGGTCGGTCGAAGGCAATATCCGCGCGCTCGGCGGCATTCAGCTGCGCGTCGAGAAGGTGATGGACGTCACCATCAGCCGCGAGATGGAGCGGCTCGATCGCCGCCTGCTGTTTCTAGCAACCGTTGGATCGACAGCGCCGTTCGTCGGACTGTTCGGCACCGTCTGGGGCATCATGACGAGCTTCCAGGCGATTGCGATTTCGAAGAACACCAGTCTCGCGGTCGTGGCGCCGGGCATCGCCGAAGCGCTGTTTGCAACCGCGCTGGGTCTGATGGCCGCCATACCGGCGGTCATCTTCTATAACAAATTTTCGGCCGATTCCGCGCAGATCAGCCAGCGGCTCGAGGCGTTCGCCGACGAGTTCGCGGCGATCGTCTCGCGCCAGATCGACGTCAGGAGTTGAGCAGCGATGGGTGCGACTCTCAAAGCTGCAAGCGGCGGCAGGCGGCGGCGCGGGGGACGCGGCAAGCGTCATGCACCGATGAGTGAGATCAACGTGACGCCTATGGTCGACGTGATGCTCGTTCTGCTCATCATCTTCATGGTCGCGGCGCCCCTTCTAACGGTCGGCGTACCGATCGAGCTGCCGCAAGCACAAGGCAAGCAGCTCGAAAGCAGCAAGGAGCCGCTGACTATTTCGGTGGCCGCCAACGGTGACACATTCATCGGCGAAACCAAGGTTGCGATAAAAGACATTGCCGAAAAGCTGAAGGCAATCGCCAAGAACGGCGTCGACGAACAGATCTTTGTGCGCGGCGACAAGGGCATCAACTACGGCACGGTGATGAAAGTCATGGGCCGCATCAGTGCCGGCGGCTTCAAAAAGGTGTCGCTCGTCACCGAGGTTGAGGAAGGCGGCTAGCAACTGTGTATTTCGGGCTCGCCATCTCGGCTGTCTTGCACGCGGCACTTCTGGCTTGGGCGCTGTTCACCCTTCAGTCGACGAAGGAATTGCGCCTGCCCGAGCCCGAGCCGATCGCCGTCGCGCTGATCACGCCGTCAGAACTGCTGCGCATGAAGCAGGGCAGCGAGACCGCCAAAGAACTCGAATCAAAAGCCAAGGAAGACCCAAAACCCGATAC
This sequence comes from Hyphomicrobium sp., assembly GCA_031415475.1. Lineage (GTDB taxonomy): Bacteria > Pseudomonadota > Alphaproteobacteria > Rhizobiales > Hyphomicrobiaceae > JAGVSR01. The sequence goes on along the minus strand of JANORU010000176.1, from coordinate 333 downwards.
CTCGAAAGTCGAGGCGCCGAAGCCCAATCCCATTCTCGCGCCGACGCCACCAGCCGAGCCGCCGCCTGCTGCCGAACCGGAGAAGCCGAAAGAGGCCGCTCCCGCCGAGCCGCCCAAACCCGATCCAATTGCCGAGAAAATTACAGAGCCGCCACCACCCGAACCGGCGCTCGGCCCGACGCCTGAAGAGTTGAAGAAGCAGGAAGACGAAAAGCAGAAGGCCGAAGCTGACAAGAAGAAGGCTGAGGACGCCAAGAAAAAAGCCGAGGCGGATAAGAAGAAGGCCGAGGATAAGAAACGCGCCGACGCTAAGAAGAAAGAGGATGAGAAGAA
>JANORU010000175.1:0-1515 GCA_031415475.1 Hyphomicrobium sp. | reverse complement strand
AAAAAGACATCGGTGGCATCGCCGACATGAACGCGCTGCCCGACGCCATCTTCGTCATCGACGTCGGCTACCACAAGATCGCGATTGCCGAAGCCGTCAAGCTCGGCATCCCGGTGATCGGCATCGTCGACACCAACCACTCGCCGCTGGGCATCGACTATGTGATTCCCGGCAACGACGACTCGGCCAAGGCCGTGGCGCTGTACGCGCGCGCCGTCGCCGACGCGGTGCTCGAAGGCAAGGCCAATTCGACCACTGAAGTGGTGCAGGCCGCGGCCGGCGGAGATGAATTCGTCGAGGTTAGCGAGGAAGCCTGAGGCTGTCTGCGCTCGCTCGTGTTGGGGGCCGGTTCACGGCCCCTTTTTCCTAGTTTCAAGGAGTCCAAACAATGCCTGCAATCACCGCCAGCATGGTCGCCGAGCTGCGCGCCAAGACCGACGCGCCGATGATGGAATGCAAGAAGGCGCTGACCGAAGCCGACGGCGACGCCGAGCGCGCCGAAGAGATCCTGCGCGTCAAGCTTGGCAACAAGGCCGGCAAGGCCGCCTCGCGCATCACCGCCGAAGGCGTGATCGCCGCCGCCGTCGATGGCACGACCGGCGCGATGGTCGAGGTCAACTGCGAGACCGACTTTGTCTCGAAGAACGAGTCGTTCCTTGCCTTCACCAAGGCAACGGCGTCGCTGATCGCGCAGCACAACCCGGCCGACATTGCTGCCCTGTCGGCGCTGGCGTACAGCCAGGACGGCTTCGGCCCGACGCTCGAAGACGTGCGCAAGGGCCTGATCGGCAAGATCGGCGAGAACGTGTCGATTCGCCGCTTCAAGCGCTACAGCGGCGGCGGCAAGCTGGCGCACTACCTGCACGGCACGCGCATCGGCGTTGTCGTCGAGTTCGACGGCAGCGATGTCGCGGCCAAGGACGTGGCGATGCACGTTGCGGCGATGAAGCCGGCCGCGCTGTCGCAAGCCGCCGTGCCCGCCGAGCTGGTGGACAAGGAACGCAAGATCGCCACCGAGAAGGCAGCCGAGAGTGGCAAGCCGGCCGACATCGTTGCCAAGATGGTCGAAGGCTCGGTGCAGAAATTCTTGAAGGAAGTGAGCCTGTTCAGCCAGGTCTTCGTCAAGGCGGCCGATGGCAAGCAGACGGTCGAGCAGATGCTCAAGGCTGCGAACACCAACGTCAAGGCGTTCACGCTGTACGTGGTTGGCGAGGGCATCGAGAAGAAGGTCGATGACTTTGCGGCCGAAGTGGCGGCGCAGGTCGCCGCGGCAAAGGGCCAGTAAAGAGAAAAGGGCCGCATCGTGCGGCCCTTTAAACTCGCGCACTACAACCACAACGCACTGCTCGACACATGCCGGCCTACAAACGCATACTGTTGAAGCTCTCCGGTGAAGCGCTGATGGGCGACGACGCCTACGGCATCAACCGCGCGACCATCGTCCGCCTGGTGCGTGAGGTGCGCGACGTGACGGCGATGGGCGTCGAAGTGGCCGTGGTCATAGGCGGCGGCAAC
>JANORU010000174.1:0-2113 GCA_031415475.1 Hyphomicrobium sp. | reverse complement strand
CGCCAACCGCCGCCGCGCGCGGCACCGCTTGATCGCCCGTCTGCGCGCACACCGGAGTGTTCACAGCCGTGTTCGTCGTCCATTGAGCCTGAGCGACAGAAGCGAGCGCCGCGGCGGCCGCGATGCAGAACAGATTGCGTGAAAAATGCATGTTGTGGAATCTCGGGAGTGGCGCGAGCGCGGATGGCGAAGCTGGGCGACCTAGCGTCGTAACCTAACACGGTTTCCCCGCGAGCGCCGGGTGCGCAACTAGACTCAGCGCTGGGCGCTCAAAGGGTCCGCATGGCCGCCACGAGCGCGGCGAGTTTCGCGCTGTCGAGAGAATCGTCCGTGCGCACGCCGCTGCAGAGATCGATGCCATGTGGCCCGACGCGAGCGATCGCATCGCGCACGTTGTGTTCGCGGATCCCTCCGGCGAGAAAGACCGGACGATTGCAGCGCTCCACGATCTTCCGCGAGAACGCCCAGTCGTGTTCGCGGCCTGTTCCACCCAATTCCTTGACAGCGAGTTTCGGATTGCCGGAATCGAGCAAAAGCAGGTCGACGTTTGGCGCGACCTCGCAGGCTTCCTCCACGGACTCGGGCCCGGTCACGTGCACGACTTGCACGATGCGAACCAGCGGCAACGCGCGGCGGATTTTAGCGTAGGCGCTCGCTTCGACACGATCGACGAGTTGAACGTGAGTCGTGCGCACGCGACGCAGCTGTTCGACGATCTCGTCGCCTCGCGTGAGGCTGGTCAGCAGAAACGTCGCGACCCGCGCCGGGACGGACGCTGCGACCTCTGCGATGCGCTGCTCGGAAATGACACCCGGCCCGCTCGGCATCGCGCTGACAAGTCCAAGCGCGTCGGCGCCGTGCCCCATAGCTACGCGCGCTTCCTCGATCGAGGCGATGCAGCAAACCTTCAGTTGAACTCGCATGATCGAACCGGAAAGTCAGGTGCCGGCCGCGCTTACCCTAGTCGCGCACCCCCGAGGAGACGCGCGAATCGGCGATATTCGTGCCCGGCTCGTAGCTTGCCGATTCGTCTCTGTTAGAGGTCGCCGGTTCTGGACTAACATGGCCCCATGCCCATCAGCACCATCCCCGAAGTCCTCGACGATCTGCGCCGGGGCAAGATGATCATCCTGGTCGACGACCCGGGTCGCGAGAACGAAGGCGACTTGGCGATGCTGGCCGAGCACGTCACCGCCGCCGACATCAATTTCATGGCGCGCGAAGGCCGCGGCCTGATCTGCATGCCGCTCGACGGAGCGACCTGCGACCGTTTGAACCTCGGGCCGCAGTCGCAGCAGAACACTTCGAAGATGGGCACGGGCTTCACGGTCTCGATCGAAGCCGCCCAAGGTGTCACCACCGGCATCAGCGCCGCCGATCGTGCGCACACGATCCGCGTCGCCGTCGACGCGAAGTCGCGCTCCGAGGACCTGGCCCGCCCCGGCCACGTCTTCCCGCTGCGCGCCCGCGACGGCGGCGTCCTCGTCCGCGGCGGTCAGACCGAAGGCATCGTCGACCTCGCGCGCCTGTGCGGTCGGCGTCCCGCCGGCGTGATCTGCGAGATCATGAACGAGGACGGCAGCATGGCGCGCATGCCGGAACTCGAGATTTTCGCGGCCAAACACGGCCTGAAGATCTGCACCATCGCCGACATCATCGCCTGGCGTCGGCAGAACGAGCGCCTGGTCGAACCGATCGAGATGGACGTGCCGCTGCCGACGCGCGCCGGCCTGTTCACGGCGCACCTTTTCCGCTCGCTGGTCGACGGCAAGGAGCACATGGCCCTGACGCTCGGCATGCCCGGCCCCAATATCGACGGCCCGCGCCAGGCGGTCAGCGACGTGGTCACCGTGCGCGTGCACAGCGAATGCCTGACCGGCGACGTGTTCCACTCGCTGCGCTGCGACTGCGGCAACCAACTCGACCAGGCCATGGAGATGCTCGGCAAGGAGCCGCGCGCCGTGCTCGTCTACATGCGCCAGGAAGGCCGCGGCATCGGCCTGGAGAACAAGCTCAAGGCCTACCGGCTGCAGGATCAGGGCATGGACACCGTCGAGGCGAACCAGGCGCTCGGTTTCGCCGCCGACCTGCGCGAGTACGGCTTGGGCGCGCA
>JANORU010000173.1:0-5029 GCA_031415475.1 Hyphomicrobium sp. | reverse complement strand
TCGTGAGTCCGCGCCAAGGACTGAATACGGCTTTTGAGATTGCCGGCGGCGGCTTTGTCGTGGGTTTCGCCGTCCCACGACCGGTCGACCATGGCAGCGACCAGGGCCAAACTATTCTTGACCCTGTGGTCGAGTTCATTGATCAGCCGGACTTGGCGTTCGGCGGCTTGCCGTTTCTCCGTGATCATCGAAACGAGCACCAGGACACACACCACCGCTGTCAAAAGCTTTAATTGCGCCGTCGCCAGCCGGTCTGAGAACGGGAGGTTTTCCATGCCGTAGAGGCCGTAGTGGCGGCCCATGGTAAAGACGATGACCAGTGACATCACGAGTGGAAGCGCTGTTGCGAACAAGGGTGAAGTTCGGACTGCAATCCACACCACCAGCGGGAACAGCAGGGCATCTTCCAGTGCCCGGTTCCAAGTGCCACCGCTTACAGCATGAGTGACGGACCAGAGGACCGCGGTCGCGAACGCGCACAGCAATGCAAGTCCCTCGACGTAGGCGCGCTTTTCGCGATGCCGCCTTGAAACGGCTAGAACAACTTCGACAACGAAGGGAGCTGTGGTCAGGATGCCAATTCCGTCCGACCGCGCCCACAACAGCCAGGTGTCGAGGAATGGTGCTTCGGAGTACTTGAAAAATACGAGCGATGCCGCGCCAAACTGAGAGACAACAAATACCGATGCGGCGACCGCTAGGAAGAATACGATAATGCTCTTGAAGCTATAGCCGCTGTCTCTTTCATTTGAATAGGCGAAATAAAGACTTGCGATCAACAGCGGTTCGCACGAATTGGCAAGAGCAAATATCAGCGCCGCACCAAGCGGATTTCCGCCCGCCAAATTTGCAATCATCGTGCCGGCAAATACACCGATGACAACCGGTTTTCGCTCCGGCATGCCAAGTGCGATAAGCAGCCCGGCGCTGGCACCCGCAGCAGGCCAGAAAACAGCAACTCCCGAAGGTTGCTCGATCAGCTGCAAGCCAACCCAGGCGGCAAATGAGTAGACGACACAGGTGATCAGCGCGACTGTCACCGAATGCGACAGCGTATGAACTTCGCTTGAGCCAGCGAGGCCGATTGCACTCTCATCCCTAACTCGCAAACCATTCACGCGAGGTTCCCTCGAGCGCGATTGTGAATTCTAAACAGCGTTGATTGTATCGGTCCGGCCGGGGATAGCAATTGGCGATGCCGGCGGCGATGAGCATCTATCCAAGCCGAAGTCAGCGTCTGCGTGTCAGCGCTCTGGTCGTCCTGTGCCCGCGGATATCATTCGGGGCACGATGCGCCGGTGCCTGAGCCGCAGCATCCGGGTGTGTTCCAGAATTTGGCGGACAGGACCGGCGCGAAGCCGCCGCCGGGTGTGCGCATATTGGTTGTCTGACCCTGATAGAGGCGAGCGGCCGTGAGCTGGATCTCGCCGTTGTAGGTGTAGTTGCGGATATCGACTTTGAGCTGGCGGCGTTCGCCGTCGACGACAACCGAGCGCGTGCTGGGGGGCACAAGCTCTTGAGCCACATAGCCGCCATCGCAGATGGTCGCCCACACGCGTTTTGTCAGTTTGTCCCCGCGATAGGCAGCCTTGCTACCATAGCCTGATGCGGGCTTGAAAAAGTACGCCGATCGTCGGGCCCATAAGTCGACGGCCAGGTCCGGCGTGACGGTGATTGTTTTTGGAATGCCGCGCGCAAGGACGGCAATCACCGCTTCGGAGACGCCCCAACTGCGGAGCAAATCGCCATCCGTCAACCGCACGAGATTGCGTTTGTCGGCAAAGATCGCATGCGACCAGGGATTAGGAGTGACGACAACATGGCGCCCCAGGTAGGCGTCGCGCAACGCGGTGCTGGCCGGGTGATCGAGGCCGAAATCGGTCAGCCGGTTGTAGACGAGGTCGATGGCAAGGCCATCGAGATGCAGGACCCCGCCCGAGTAGGTCAATCTCTCGGGCGCTGTGATGGCAGCCGTCAGCCCGTGGCTTTGAAAGAGTTTCTGGAACAGAACAAACTCCGGATAGAGGTACTGAGCCACCGGAGTGTCATCGACGATAGCGATGGTTTTGAGCGCCACGCCGCCACGCTCATTGCGCCACTCATCGAGGAAACTCTGCAGGAATGCGGTCTCGGCGTTTTCGCTGATCGCCAAGTATGACAGCATCGCCGTGACCGGCAGACAGCAGGCCTTCTGCGCTTTGCCGAGAACCGCATTGAGCAGCGCACCGCCAGCGTTGGTATTGATTTCGATCAGTCTTGGCCCGTCCTTGCCGAGGTGAAAATCGTAGCCCATGAAAACGCCGATCGCACCCGGTTTGATGCGTGCAATTGCGCTCGCGTTGGCGACGGCGGCGTCTTGGTAGGCTGGTAGCTGCGCGACCTGCTCGATGGTTCGGATGACGGCGGCCATGGCGGCGACGTGGTCCGGCTTCAGGTAGACGGGCAGCGACGACATCAGGGTCGGGTGGGAGGCGCTGAGCCGGGCGCCGAACCCAGGTTCGCCGACATCGGCGTCGAGTTCCCGGCACAGGACCTCGCGGTCGAGCGAAATGCAGGTGCAGTCGGCGTTCAGTTTGTCAGGATCGAGGATCATGCCGGTCGATCAACCTTGGGAGCCGTTCAACGTCAAGCTCCCGGCCGACCTGTCATCTCCGGCCGGTTGCGGCGTTTGCATGCCAGTCATCAAGAAGTTTACTTTGGGCCACACTGACAGATCTTCGGGTCTCAACCCAGTATGCTTTGCGATGCGAGCGAGCATGCGGGGTCCGATTTCATCGCTGTCGTGGAATGCGAAAACGTAATCTAGCCAGCCATCGCGTTGCAATGTCTTGTGTGAGCCGGACTGTCGCTTGATTGTCCATCCTATGTTGAGGAGTGCTGCAAGGACGCGTTTCGCCTTGCTGGCCGGCCAGCCGCTCATGCCTGCGCCAGGGAGATCGTGATGTTCACGGGTTTTGCCTCAGCGTTTTCCAAACGCTCGGTTAAAACCCGCAGCGCCAGAATTTCCGCTCGGGCCATGGCCGCATCGCGTGTGTCCCCATAAGCCATCACGCCAGGCAGGGCTGCAATTTCCGCGATCCAGCGGCCGTCGTCTTCGCGTTCGGTTTCAATATGTAGGTTCATGGCTGGATGCCTTCGAGCATGCTCTATGGAAGGCAGTGTACACAAATAAGTTCACACGACGCTAGTCCGCCTCAGTTGGCCAGTTAAGCCCCAGGCCGCCCGGTTTTCTTCGGCCGGCCGCGGCGTGATTTGGTTTCTGTCGGGTCGTCGAACTCGCGCGTGCGCGCGGGCAACGTGGGCTTGTCAGGGAGCGGCTTGTCGGCTTTTGGAACCGAAAGCGAGGCGTGCGGGCCCATTTCGTCGAGCGTCGGTTTGTGGGGTCCGCGAATATCCTCTCCAAACGCACCTGCCTTTGTCCTCGGATCGACAGCCACAGGCCGGCTCGCCGGAATTGGCCGGTCAGTCCCCGGTCCCATGTCATCGAGCGAGGGTTTGCGCACGCGTGAGGTTCGAGCGGACGGCGGCAGATTTCCTGCAGCACCATATTTCTTCTCACCCCGGAACCCACCCGAGCGCTCCTCGATGTCCGACTGACGCGCGAGCGGGTCGTCGGCAATCGCGAGTTCGGTTTCACGCAGACGCTTGACCTCGTCGCGCAACCGGGCGGCGGTTTCGAATTCGAGGTCGGCGGCGGCATCCTTCATGCGCCGCTCCATGTCCTCGATCACTTTCGCCAGATTGTGACCGACGGCTGGCGCATCCGCCAGTCCCACATCGACGGTGACGTGGTCCTGCTCGTAGACCGACTGCATCACGTCCTGGATGTTACGCTTGATGCTTTCCGGCGTGATGCCGTTGGCCGTGTTATAATCGCGCTGTTTTTCGCGGCGGCGGTCGGTTTCCGCGATGGCGCGTTCCATCGAGCCGGTCATGTGGTCGGCGTAAAGGATGACTTTGCCGTCGACGTTGCGCGCGGCGCGGCCGATAGTTTGAATGAGCGAGGTCTCGGACCGCAAGAAGCCTTCCTTGTCGGCATCGAGGATGGCGACCAACGCGCATTCGGGAATGTCCAGGCCTTCGCGCAGAAGGTTGATGCCGATCAGCACGTCGAAGGCGCCGAGCCTGAGATCGCGGATGATTTCGATCCGCTCCAAAGTTTCGATATCCGAATGCATGTAGCGCACGCGAATGCCGGTCTCGTGCATGTACTCGGTCAGGTCCTCGGCCATTCGCTTGGTGAGCACGGTGACGAGCGTGCGGTAGCCCATCTTGGCGACCAGGCGCACTTCGTCCAGTAGATCGTCGACTTGCGATTTGGCAGGCCGGATTTCGACCGGTGGATCGATGAGGCCGGTCGGGCGAATGACCTGCTCGGCAAAGCTGCCGCCGGTTTGTTCCAGTTCCCAGCTGCCGGGTGTCGCCGAGACGTACACCGATTGCGGCCGCATGGCGTTCCATTCCTCGAAGCGCATGGGCCGATTGTCCATGCACGAGGGCAGGCGAAACCCGTATTCGGCGAGCGTCGCCTTGCGCCGGTAGTCGCCGCGGAACATGCCGCCGATCTGCGGAATGGTGACGTGGCTTTCATCCGCGAACACGAGCGCGTTGTCGGGCAGATATTCAAACAGCGTCGGCGGCGGTTCGCCGGGCGCGCGGCCTGTCAGATAGCGCGAGTAGTTCTCGATGCCGGCGCAACTGCCCGTCGCCTCCATCATTTCCATGTCGAAGGTCGTGCGCTGATCGAGGCGCTGGGCTTCGAGCAGCTTGCCGACGGCATACAACTCATTGAGCCGCTGTTTCAGCTCGGTTTTGATGGCCTTGATCGCCTGCTGCAGCGTCGGCTTGGGCGTCACGTAGTGCGAGTTCGCATAAATCTTGATGAGCGCCAGGTCGTCGGTCTTCTGGCCGGTCAGGGGATCGAACTCGGTGATGCTTTCGACGTCGTCGCCGAACAGCGAAATCCGCCAGCCGCGATCTTCGTAATGCGCCGGGAAGACTTCGACCGTGTCGCCGCGCGCCCGGAACG
>JANORU010000172.1:0-4038 GCA_031415475.1 Hyphomicrobium sp. | reverse complement strand
CAATCTCAAGTTCACGCCGTCGTTGATTTCCTCGTTGCCGCGATCCGGGCCCGAGTACATGTTGATGGCGCCGAAATTTCCTTTGTAAACGTTCTCGGCGGTGAAGAAGAACCGGTGGTCGTGGAACCACATGGAGCCCTGGATTTCGCGATAGTCGCCCGGCACCTTGGTCAAACCACCATTGCCGTTCGGGCCTGAAGCCCGCAGGTCAGTGGCGAGGGTATTGGTCTTGTCGCGCCGTGCCAGTGTCGCGCCCCAGCGGTAGTCATAGAACGTCCCAGGGAAATGGAACGCGTTGGCGGCGCCGTCGCTTTCCGCGCCGTTGTGGGCGTTGTGGAAGTGGGTTGAGATCTCGTTGCGGCCAAAGCCGTTGTTGGCTCGCCGGTCGAGCGGCAAATTGTTATAGATGCGGGTCAAAATAGGCTCGCCGTAGCGCATTTTGAACAGCGGAGGTACGGCCTTGCCGCGGGCAAACCGGCCGGCGCCGAAGCTCCAGACGCTGTTGGCGTCCTGCTTGGGCATTCGGTCGTGGTAGTAGGTATCGGCATCGCACTGGCCCGCCGAAATCACGTAGCCGACTTTGGGGAAAAACTCGTTCCACCTCTGGTGCGCGAAGAATTCGCCGGGTGGCCGGCCTTCCATCGGGCCACGATAGGTTTTGGGATTGCGATAGCGGCGGTCGCCGCCGGCAATCGCGCTGTAGTCGGTATGATACGACAGCCGCTTGGCAGCGGGTTCCGCCGAAATCGCGGGAAACTGGGCGTGGCCGAGGGCATTGCGTGTCAGCGGCAGGGGCTTTTGGAGATCCAGCCGGTGCAGGGCTTGGGTAAATTTCAGTGCGCCAAAGAGCGGGCTGCGCGGCACACCGGTTGGCACGAGCGCGTAGGCACTGCGCACGAATGGATCGAGGCCATTTTTAGCAGCTAGCAATCCGCCGGCCGTGAAGATGCCCCAACGAACAAGTTCTCTGCGGGTTACATCACCATGCGAAAGGGCTTTGACGATCTCAGCACGGTTCTGCCGCGCATTTTCCGCTTCGCGTTGGCGGCGGCGGGAGGCCTTCTCATCAATATACATTGCGGTTCACCCCAAAAAGGCACCAGCGCAGATGACGCTCGGTGTGCTCAACAAAACTCGAGTCCAGTTCGATGCGCCGATCATCGAGCCGGTCGAGTCGTGGCGACGTCGGTCCTTCATTTCACTGCGCACAACATATCAGCCGTCGGCGAATTGAATCCGGTCAATGCAATGATGCGTCTGGCGAAAAGCGCCTGCCAGGGACCATGGTCTGAGACCATCGGGCCGTAGTGACGGCCAGAGTCACCATCGCCACCATCGGCGTTTGCAACCGGTGCCTGTTGTTCGCGCGAAGTGCCGGATTTCGATCAATTGTTGGGCATCCGCGGGCCGAATCACTGTCGCACTTCGGATGTGCACAACGGCCGTTCTGATGCCCTCCTACAACGCCGTCTTCTCGACTCATGATCCCGAATCGATGCGCTGTATCCGGGCCCGGGGTATGCGTTCCCGGCGAACCGGATCGATAACGTATGGTCTTGAAAGCGTTAGGGCTCTTGCAGCTTAAGCTGTTCAAACCAGCGGGCGTTCTGCGCGCCGCTGGACCAGCCGTGTGCGCCCTCGTGCTGGCCGCTTGTTCTCTGCCGTATGAGCAATTGTCCCTGCCGGGCCCGATTGGCGGCGGGCAAACACAGACTGGCACGCTGCCCAATCCGAAAGGGACGGCGCTTGGTGATCCGGCGACTCCGGGCGCGGCCGGCAAGCAGATTTACCAAGGCTCAGGGCAGTTCGCGACCTCCCCGCCAATCTCGGTCGGCCAAAGTTCCGGTGGCCAGAGTTCCGGTGGCCAGAGTTCCGCTGGTCAGGGTACCCCCGGTCAAAGCAAGTCACTGGGCGTTGCGACCGGCGAAGGCGTGACACTCGATCTCGTCAATGCCAGCATTCCCGAAGCCACCAAAACCATTTTAGGCGAAGTTCTGCGCGTGCCCTACACGATCAGCGATCAAGTCAGAGGCTCAGTAACGCTGCAGACGGCGAAGCCCATGAACCCCGATGGGCTGCTTGAAGTGTTCGAGTCCGTACTGGCATCCAATGGCGCGGCCTTGGTTGTCGATCAGGGTGTTTACCGTGTCGTGACGCGGGACGAAGCGCTGTCATCCGGCCGGCCGGTGACGCGGGCAGCACCTTCCGGCGCTCGTGGTCCCGGCATTGGCACAGAGGTCTTCCCGCTGCGCTATGTGGCGGCGGTGGAGATGGAGCGCATTCTGAAATCGATTGCGCCGTCGAGCAACGTGGCCCGCGTCGACAGCGTACGCAATCTCGTCGTGGTGTCGGGCTCGCGCACCGAATTAGCGCAAATTGCCGAAACCGTGCGGATGTTCGACGTCGACTATATGCGCGGCATGTCATTCGGCATTTTCCCAATCGAGACCTCCGACGTCGAAGCGATCGCCCAGGAACTCGATACGATCTTTGCCACCGATCCTCAGGGTTCGGCTAAAGGGCTCGTCAAATTCGTTCCCAATGCCCGGTTGAAGGCTGTCCTCGTCATCACCTCGCGGCCGGAATATCTGCGCAAGGCGGAAACCTGGATCAAGCGGATCGATCAGGCGGCCGAAGCCACTGAAAAGCGGGCCTACGTTTATCAGGTCCAGTACCGGCCGGTGCAGGAACTGGTCGTCATACTGCAGCGGCTTTATCCGGCAAAGGATACCGGACGCGGACAAGCGTCTGTTCGCCAAGGCGGAGCAGCCAGCGGCGCGCTGCCGGTCGATGCCGTCAGCGCCAGCGATCCGGAGCTTGGCGGCACCGGCGGGGCCACCGGGTCAACGACGCGCCCCAATCCCATCCGGATTGGTGGGGGTATTGCTCCGCCGTTGACTGCTGCACAAATCGGCGGAGCGCAGCCGGAAACGCCTTCGGCAGGCGGCGCGGTCTTGCCGTCTGACCCCAATGCGCCGCTTGACGGCAATCAGGCCGCGGCCGGTGGTGCCGGGACATTGCCGGCGCTCGGCGCGCAGTTGGCAGCCCGCGAACCGGACGATCGCAATACTGGCGTATCGTTTGTCGCCGACGATGCCAACAACGCCGTCGTTGTTTCGGCCTCACCCTCTGAGTGGAAACGAATCCGGCAAGTTCTGGCGGAAATTGACGTAAAGCCGGCACAAGTGCTGATCGAGGCCACCATCGCCGAGGTCACGCTGACCGATGACCTCAAATTCGGACTGCGCTGGTTCTTCGAAAAGGGCGCCAGCCAGTTCCGCTTGACCGATACGCTGGCGACAGGAGCTATTGGGGCCATCGCGCCGGCATTCCCCGGGTTTGCTTATTTCCTGAATACAACGGACGCGAAGGTCGCTCTCAACGCCCTGGCCGATATCACCAACGTCAACATCGTCTCGTCGCCGTCGCTGATGGTTTTGAACAACAAGAAGGCCGTTCTGCAGATCGGCGATCAGGTGCCGATCGCCACCCAGCAGGCGGTGGCAACCGATGCCGCACTGGCGCCAATCGTCAACGCAATCTCGTTCCGTGAGACGGGTGTCCTCTTAACCATCATCCCGCGCATCAGCGACGACGGCCAGATTCTGCTCGATATCGAGCAAGAAGTGAGCGATGCCAAGGCGACCGACACGTCGGATATCGATTCTCCGACCATTGCCCAGCGGCGCATCAAGACGACGGTTACCGTCGCCAACGGCGGCAGCATCGTTCTGGCCGGCATGATGCAGGATAAGGCGACCCGCAAGCGCCAGCAAATTCCCTTGGCCGGGGACATTCCTCTGCTCGGCAATCTGTTCAAGAACAAAGACGACGAGATCCTCAGAACCGAGCTGATGATCGCCATCACGCCGCACATTATAAAGGACGAGTCGCAAATCGGTATGATTGCCGCCGAATTCCGCGATAAGCTCAATTTCAATACGCGCCCGCAACGCGAGACGCTGCCCGAGCATCGTGAACAGCTCGACCGCATCACACGCTAGTGCGGGCCGTTGCGCAGGGCTCTGAGCTCGTCTG
>JANORU010000171.1:0-3202 GCA_031415475.1 Hyphomicrobium sp. | reverse complement strand
CGATAGCCAATTTCGTTGTCGGGAAGACCTGGCGCCGCCTCCGGCTTGACGAGGGTGACAAGGAACACATAGAGCGCATAAATCCCCGCCAGCAGAATTCCTGGCAGAATGGCCCCCTTGTACATGTCGTCGACCGAGCGGCCGAGCTGATCGGCGAGCACAATCAGGACGAGCGACGGCGGGATGATTTGCGCCAGCGTTCCCGAGGCGGCGATGGTGCCCGCAGCCAAGCGACGGTCGTAGCCATAGCGCAGCATGATCGGCAGAGAAATGAGCCCCATCGAAATAACCGAGGCGGCAACGACTCCGGTGGTCGCGGCCAGCAGCGCGCCGACAAAGATCACCGCGTAGGCAAGGCCGCCGCGCACTTTGCCGAACAACTGGCCGACAGTTTCGAGCAGATCTTCCGCCATGCCCGATCGTTCGAGGATCAGGCCCATGAACGTGAAAAACGGGATCGCCAGCAGCGTGTCGCTGCGCATCACTTCGTAAATGCGGCCGGGCATCGAGTTCAAAAGCGGCCAGGCGAGCGTGATCGTGCCGTCGGAATAGGGGGCGAGTTCGACGCCGACAACGAAGAACATCAGGCCGACGGCGCCGAGCGAGAACGCCACCGGGTAGCCGAGCAGCAAGACCACCACCAGCGCCAGAAACATGATCGGCGCCAGGTTCTGGGCCAGAAACGCCGCCATAACGTGTTGTCCCCCGGTGCCGTTTCTGTCGTACTATGGTTGGCGATAATGGTGATCGCCGTCCGGCTGCGCGCCGGCACCCGCCACCACCGCCGCCTCGTGATAGCCATGCGGATGCGGGGACGGCTCCGCCAGATCACCGCGCAAGATCGCGATGCGCTTGATCAGTTCAGAGAGGCCCTGGGCGAACAGCAGCGCGAATGCGATTGGAATGATCGCTTTGATTGGCCATTGCGGCAGGCCGCCAGCGTCTTTCGACTGTTCATTCTGGCCGTATGAGATGCCGAAGTAGCGCCACGAAGTGTAGAGGATCAACGCCGCCATGGGCAGCAGGAAGAGGACGTGTCCGATGACATCGATCCAATCGCGCGTCGGCTTCGAAAGCCGGCTTGAGACAACGTCGATGCGAATATGCTCGTTGTCGCGTAGTGTCCACGGCGCGGCCAGGAGGAACACAATTGCAAACAGCCACCACTGTGCTTCGAGCCACATGTTGGAACTGGAGTCGAACAGCTTGCGAACAACCGCGTTACCGGCGCTGACGATCGCTGCAACCACGATCAGCCACGACACGGCGCGGCCGATCTTGCCAGTCGCCGCGTCGATCAGCCGGCTCAAATTGAGAAGGGGTTGCATCGGCGGGTAAAGTCCGTTCTGTCGCGGCACTATGGCCCTTCGTATACCCGTGCCTGCCCGTGACTTCCAGCACTTGCTCTGCCAGTATCCGCCCACTTTTCAATGTCTGGAGCCATCGATGACCGTTGCCAAAGCCAAAGTTCTGGACGCCTTGCGCCGGGTGAAGGGGCCCGACCTCGGCGGCAACATCGTCGATCTCGGCATGGTGTCGGAAATCCTCACCAAAGACGACCGGGTGTATTTCTCGATTACTGTTCCGCCGCATCGCGCCGGGGAATTAGAGCCGTTGCGGCAGGCCGCGTCGCAGGTCGTCTCAGAACTTGACGGCGTCGCCGGCGTGACGGTTGTTCTGACCGCCGATGCGAGCGGCGCGCCGCCGCGCATTACGCCGGCCTCGCCGCCGAGTGCTCCACCTGCTCCGAGCAACGTTACCGAGCACCCGCGCGTCCGTGAGGCGCGTGAAAAGGGTCAGATGGGAGACGGTGGCAGCGGCGCACGTCCCGCGCCGGCCGCAGCCAAGCCTGCAAGCTCGCCCCAGCCGCAAGGCATCCCCGGCATCAAGCATCTGATCGCGGTCGCATCCGGCAAGGGCGGCGTCGGCAAATCGACGACCGCTGTCAATCTGGCGCTGGGCTTGCGCGCCATCGGTCTCAAAGCCGGCATCATGGATGCCGACATTTATGGTCCGTCGCAGCCTCGATTGTTGGGGCTATCGGGTAAGCCGCACGTCACCGACGCCAACAAGCTGCGGCCGATGGAAGGCTATGGCCTCAAGGTCATGTCGATGGGCTTTATGGTCGAAGAGGGCACGCCGGTTGTCTGGCGCGGACCGATGGTCGTGCAGGCGCTCGGCCAGATGCTGCGCGAAGTGCTGTGGGGCGATCTCGATGTGCTCGTCATCGACATGCCGCCCGGAACCGGCGACGTGCAGTTGACGATTGCTCAGCAGGTGCCGTTGTCGGGCGCGGTTATCGTCTCGACGCCGCAGGATCTGGCGCTGATCGACGCCCGCAAGGGTCTCGCCATGTTCCAGCGCGTGAATGTGCCCGTGCTCGGCATCGTCGAGAACATGAGCTACTTCCTGTGCCCGTCGTGTGGCACTAAGAGCGACATCTTCGGCCACGGCGGGGCGGAGAACGAGGCCATCAAGCTCGGTGTGCCGTTCCTCGGCGCCATTCCGCTGCACATGGAAATTCGCGAGCGGTCCGATAGCGGCAAGCCGATTACGGCAACCGTACCCGATGGTGTGCATGCGGGGCTCTATAAGGACATCGCCGCCAAGGTCTGGGCGGCGGCCGAAGCAGAGAGCGGAGTGCCGTCCAAGGCCCCCGATCTCATGGTGTCGCCGGCGAGCGATATTCTCTATGTCGCCTACGACGGCGGCGAGTCCTATGACCTGCCCGCTGAAATGCTGCGCGTTCTGAGCCCGTCGGCCGAGGTGCAAGGCCACTCGCCCGAACAGCGCGTGACGGTGCCGAACAAGCGCAACGTCCGCATCAGCGAACTCCGCCCGATCGGCAACTACGCCGTCCGCATCGTCTTCAGCGACAAGCACGACACCGGATTGTTCACCTGGGACTACTTGCGCCTCTTGGGTCAGGAGAAAGACAAGCGCTGGGCAGAGTATCTGGCGGAACTCGAGGCCAAGGGGATGAGTAGGGGGTGAACAGCGCGTGATCAGAGAGCGAGCACGAGGCGCAGGCCCTGATCGACCTTGTTCATCACGTCATCTGGCAAGCGGCCAATACGATCAACGAGCAGTTGCTTATTGGTCGAAGTGACCAAATTCAGTACTGCGACAGAAGGGTTTTTTAGACCAGTTCCTTGTGCCGGAATCCGGACACTCATTTCGAAATGTTCACGGCTCAGATTGC
>JANORU010000170.1:0-2345 GCA_031415475.1 Hyphomicrobium sp. | reverse complement strand
AGCCAGCCACTTTTTGAAGCCCGCTCGACTGGTCGCGCATCGTCGTTCCAAGGACCCAAGCTGCGGCCAGGGCCAACATCATGACGATCAGAGGTATCAAGAGCGCCATCGATGCCGTCCGCCGTGGTTGCTTAGCTGGATAGTCCGCCGCCGAGTGTCGGCACATCGAGCACCGAAAATCCGTAGTGGCGAAGCCATCGCAAGTCGGCGCTGAAGAACGCGCGCAAATCGGGGATGCCATACTTCAGCATGGTGATGCGATCGAGGCCCATGCCGAAGGCGAAGCCCTGGTACTTTTCAGGATCAAGGCCGCAGTTTCTGAGCACGTTGGGATGGACCATGCCGCAGCCCAGGATTACGAGCCACTGACCCGGCTTGCCGATCGCCGCGGCGTCGATATCGACTTCCATGGAGGGCTCGGTGAACGGGAAGTGCGAGGCGCGAAAGCGCATTTTCACTTCATCGACCTCGAAGAACGCTTTGGCGAACTCTTCAAGCACCCACTTCAATTGGCCCATGTGGGTCGTCTCGTCGATCACCAGTCCTTCGATCTGATGGAACATCGGCGTGTGGGTCTGATCGCTGTCGCAGCGATAGACGCGGCCCGGCGCGATGATGCGGATCGGCGGCTTTTTCGATTGCATCGTGCGGATTTGCACGGGGCTGGTGTGTGTTCTTAGAACGAGTCGCGAGCCATCGTCCCTCGGATTGAAGTAGAAGGTATCATGCTCTTGGCGCGCCGGATGCTCGGCCGGAATATTGAGCTTGGTGAAGTTGAGGTCGTCGCTCTCGATATCCGGACCTTCAGCGACTTCAAAGCCGAGGTCGGCGAAAATCTCGACGCATTCGTCGAACACCTGACTGACCGGATGAATGCGGCCGAGGGTTTCAGGACCTGAGCGAACCGGCAAAGTCACGTCGGCGCGCTCGCTCGCCAGACGCTCGGAAAGTGCTGCTGCTTCAAGCGTTGCCTTGCGGGCGTCGAGCGCTTCGGTGACGCGGTTCTTGACGGCATTGACGGCTGCACCGAAAGCCTTGCGGTCTTCAGGCAGCATTTTACCGAGTGTGGCGAGAAGTTCGGACACGCGTCCCTTCTTGCCGACGCTCGAAACGCGCACGGCGTCGAGCGTCGCCAGATCGACCGCGGATGAAATTTCCGCGGTGATCTCGCGTTCAAGCAGTTCAATGTTGGTGTCGGCAGTGGTGCTGGTCATGGCCGCTTTCGCCGGATTTTGGTGGCTCGGCCCTTGAGCACGAAGGGCCGGGGCCGAGCGACACAAAGCAGTTTTAGGCGGCCTTGGCGACAGCAGCTGACGCTTGATCGACCAACGCCTTGAACGCAGCCGTGTCCTTGACCGCGAGATCGGCCAGCACCTTGCGATCGACTTCGATGCCGAGCTTGGTCAGTCCGTCGATGAAGCGGCCGTAGGTCAGGCCATGGTCACGCGCTGCGGCGTTGATGCGCTGGATCCAGAGCGCGCGGAACGTGCGCTTCCTGGCCTTGCGATCGCGGTACGCGTACTGCTGGGCCTTTTCGACGGCCTGCTTGGCGACGCGAATGGTGTTCTTGCGGCGGCCATAGTAGCCCTTGGCGGCCTTCATTACTTTCTTGTGCTTGGCGTGGGCTGTGACGCCGCGTTTGACGCGTGCCATGGGAGTGCTCCGGAATTTTCGAGTTCAGGTTTGACGGCCCGTCATTCAAAATGACCTGGCCAGCGGAAAAGATCAGCGATTGTACGGCATGTACTTTTTGACGATGCCGGCGTCAGAATCGCTCAGCACCATCGCGCCGCGCGCCTTCTGGACGAATTTGGCCGTCCGCTTGATCATGCCGTGACGCTTGCCGGCAGCACCGGCCTTCACTTTTCCTGTTGCCGTGAACCTGAATCGTTTCTTGGCACCACTCTTGGTCTTCATCTTGGGCATTTGGCTCTCCTAAATCAAAATCTGGCTGCCAATGCGCCGGTTGAAGGACGCGAGGAATGCCCGCCGCCTGCCGGACCGGAGTGATCCAGACCTTTGCAACGGGCCGCTTTCTTGAGGGCAGCCATAGGGGTCGAAAGCAAGAAAAGCCGCCACGGCATGCCCCGCCGGGCGGCTTTGCGAAAGGGCTTATAAGCGGAGCTTTCCGCACGTGCAAGGGCCGGATGGGCCGGCAATGGCGGCAGATTCGACGCGGGTTTCGCCGTTATTCCGAGGCGACCCGGTTGCGCAACCAGTTGTAGATCAACGCCGTCGCCATGCCAAAACCTGACAAGATCAGGAATACCGACAGGAGTTGATTGAAGTTTCCGCCATAGAAAAGCGGCTGTCCTTTGAGTATTGGCAAGATGAGGTTGTTGCTG
>JANORU010000169.1:0-3091 GCA_031415475.1 Hyphomicrobium sp. | reverse complement strand
CCTCGGCCCTGCGCGCCGCCTTGCATGCGGAACCGTCGCAACAACTCGCCGTCTCGCTTGATGGCGGAGAACGCACCCACCGAGCACTCGGCATCCAACACCAAATTGTCGAAGTGGTGCCAAGCCAAGCCGCGCGCGATGAAGCAGAAGAGCAGTTGAACCCTGCTCCAGATTACCGGCACCGTCGTCGCCTCGCGGATCACACCATTTTCCTCCACCCAAGCGCGGCCCTTGCCCGCCTTCAGTTCCCGCGCAACGCGTGCATTGGCCTTGTTCTCCAGCCGGTGTGCCACCTGGACAGATAGGTTATCGGTTGCGTCATCATGACGGCCGCCGAACGCCAATACATTCATCAGCTCGCTTTCGAGCGCACCCTTCTCGCCGTTACACTCGCCGCAAGCTGGGACCTGGGGAAGATCGCCGCGCTTGTCTTCCACGAAGAACTTGCGCGCAAACACCTGGTCATCACTCACGGATTGTCGCCCGCACCCATAGGCGCAGGCAAAGCCTGCGAACTTATTCCCGGTCATGATGCCTTCACCTCGCTCTTCCGCTCGCCGCCCAACGGCGACCATACCAACCCATCGGCTGGCTGTCAGTGGCGAGGCTATGTCCGGAGCAGGAAAATGCTGACGTTGTTGGCAACACTTCCGATTTAGGCAGAAACCGGCCCATAGCCGACAACGCCATGCCCGGCACTATGTTTCCTCATGCGCGAACACTCGACACTACACACCCAACGCAAAACGGGCACCTTTCGATGCCCGTTTTCAATTTGTCGATGCTTGCTGTGACGCGCGCGAGCAAACCCACGCGCCTCACTTCTGCGCGCGGCAGCTTTGCAGGCACTTGGTCACTTCGGCGGCGCACTTGGGATCGTCGGCGGTGGCGCGGCGGCAGGCGTTTTCCTCCGCGTAGCACTTGGCCGCGCAATCGTTGGCGGACACGACCTGGCCGATGCCGCCGGCCAGCAACAGAGCGGCGCCCAGAACGGTGGCGATGACTGTGTTCTTCATGGTCTCAAATCCAGTTCGCGTTGTGTCAATCGGTGGCCGGACCTCGTGCGGGATGGTTCCCTCGGCCGGTGTTCGACGCTGGTTTTACGGGCACGACCATGAACGTCACCTGAACCGCCGGTCAAGGCCGGTTTTGGCCGGGATTTGGCCAGGATTTGGCGAGCCTTGCAGGCCACTGATCAGAACGCTATGACCTCGAAAATAGGGTCAATTTTGCCGTTCCAGGGCCCGTGAAACTGCTCAAGCAGGTCATCGGCGACGGTTTTTCCGTCGCGCACGAGTTCAAACAGCGGCTCCAGATAAACTGTTTCATCCCGGCCCCGGGCATCGCGCCGGGCGCGGCGTTTGAGGCCATCGCGGGCAATCGACAGGACGTCCAGGGACAAGGCCTGGACAGTTGTAGCTCGGAACTTGGTGGCCAGCGCGTCTCTCGGCACCGCGTTGCGTAAGGCTTGGCGCTCGTAGGCGGTCCAGGTCTTGACGAGGTCCCAGGCGGCCTCGAGCGAGGTGTCATCATACAACAGCCCGACCCAGAATGCGGGCAGCGCGCAGATGCGCCGCCAACGGCCGCCATCGGCGCCGCGCATTTCGAGAAAGCGTTTGAGACGGACTTCGGGAAACAGCGTCGTCAGGTGGTCCGACCAGTCATCAATCGTCGGCCGTGCGCCGGGAAGCTGCGGCAAACGTCCAGCCAGAAAATCGCGGAACGATGAGCCCGCCGCGTCGATGTATTGGCCATCGCGGTAGACGAAGTACATCGGCACATCGAGGGCGTAATCGACATAGCGCTCGTAGCCCATGCCGTCTTCGAACACAAACGGCAGCATGCCGGTGCGGTTCGGGTCGGTGTCGCGCCAGACTTCGCTGCGCATCGATTTGAAGCCGTTCGGCTTGCCTTCGGTGAAAGGCGAGGAGGCAAACAATGCCGTCGCAATCGGTTGCAGAGCGAGCGACACGCGCAGCTTTTTGACCATGTCAGCTTCGCTGGCGAAATCGAGATTCACCTGGATGGTGGCCGTGCGATACATCATGTCGAGGCCGCGCTTGCCGACTTGGGGCATGTAGCGCGTCATGACGGCATAGCGCTGCTTAGGCATGTGGGGCGTTTCTTCGAGCGTCCATTTGGGCGAAAAGCCGACGCCCAAGAAGCCGATGCCGAGCGTCTCACCGACCGCCAGAACTTCGTTGAGATGCTCCTGCGTTTCATCGGCCGTTTGATGCAGCGTTTCAAGCGGCGCACCCGACAGTTCGAACTGCCCGCCGGGCTCCAAACTGATGGTGCCGCCGATCATGCCGCGCGTTTCAGCCGCCGGCCGCTTCAAGGCGATGATGTTGTCGCCCTCGAAAATCGGTTCCCAGCCGTAGCGGGCGATCATCGCTTCCATGAGGGCGCGGATGCCGTCCGGTCCGGCGTACGGTACGGGCGTCGCACAGCACGTGTAGAACACGAACTTCTCGTGCTCGGTGCCGATCCGCCAATCCGCTTTCGGCTTTTCGCCAGCCGCGATCCAGCCGACGAGGTCGGCGCGCGACGATACGATCGCGCTCGGCGCTGCATCCTGGCGGGTCGACATACGTGAGGTGCCTCGAAATTCAGGGGGACGCGGAATGGAGGCCGCGCGGGCCAGGTCAACGACTGTACCGGAGCGAGTTATGGCGATGTCGCCTTGAAGGCACAAGGGCCCCGCGTAGGATACCTTGGCGTGACGCGGCTGGGCTTGTCAGCTAAGCACATCCCTTGAACATACTCACCGTCCGGTGAGTGTCCTGGCCAACCTCGAATGCGAGTTCCCAATCCATGTCATCGAACCGAACCATGATCCGCCCGTTGCCAAAGTTGCCGGCCTGGACGCGCATCGCGGGCGTGATGCTTGGGCTATTCGCCGGAGCCGTGCCAGGCTTGGCCAGCGATTATTTCCACGTCTGCCGGACCGCCGACGGCGCTTACGAGTTGAATGACGAGGCGCTCTCCCGCAGCGAAGACGCCGGCAATGGCGACCGCCAGATCGTCTACAAGAAACTCGGAGAAACGCTCATCCGCCGCGAGACCGGCTATTGCGTCGTCAACAGTCAGG
>JANORU010000168.1:0-5388 GCA_031415475.1 Hyphomicrobium sp. | reverse complement strand
GCCTCCTCCCGGCCGAGATCGCCGGCAATGAATTGTAGGAGCGGACGGACGCCCAGCGCCCGCATGACCGGCAGTCCAGCGTCAAGGTTCAAGCTGGCGAGCGCAGCCACCTCGTCAATGGCGCCCTGATCCAGCATCGCTGCCAAGCGCGCGTCGGAGCGAGAATAAATTTCCTCGCGCTCGGGCATCACGACAATCCGCTCACACGCTTCAGCGTCAAGGACCGGCGTGCCGGGCGTACGCTGCCACTCGGCCAGCGAGCGGCCGGTGGCTTCAAGAACTTCGAGCGCGCGGACGATCCGCTGGCTATCGTTGGGGTCCAAGCGCAGCGCCATCTCGGGATCATCGGCCATAAGGACGGTCCACAGCGCATAGGCACCCTGCTCCTGTTCGAGCCGGCGCCAATGGGCGCGGATGGCGTCGGGGATTTGCGGGATCGGCGACAACCCCTCAAGCAGCGCCTTGAAATAAAGCCCCGTGCCGCCGGCGACGATGGGCGTTTGTCCAGCAGCGTGGACCGCCGTGATCGCGTCCGCGGCCTCGCGCACAAACCGGCCTGCCGAATAGGGTTCGTTGCCGGGCACATGGCCATAAAGCCGATGCGGAACAGTGGCCTCGTCGTCAGCAGTCGGCCGCGCGGTCAGTATCCGCAGTTCGCGATAGACCTGCATGCTGTCGGCATTGATGATCACGCCATCGCGCTCGGCCGCCAACCGCATGGCCAGCGCCGACTTGCCCGAGGCGGTCGGACCGGCAATCAGAATGACAGGGCGAGGCGGCACTCACGGCTCCGGCTAAGGGACAAGTCCCGCGAGAGATACAGTGGTCGCGTTGCCTTTGGCGAGCGTTTCGCTCACATCTAAGCCTATCAACTGGGCTGAACCGGATCGGAGCGGTTAACGATCTATGCAAGTCGCTTATGCGCTGCTCCTGACGGCGGCCCCAGGGTCCGGGGGCGTGACCCTAGAGGCCGTTGCCGCCACCAAGCGCGGGCTCCCGTCCGACGCCATCTTCGAAGACCGCTGGCTCAGCGAGGGCGACGCGCGGCAAATCCTGTTCGTCGCAGCCGATGACGGCGGCCTTTTTCGCTGGCGCGCAGACGCTGAGGCCGCTGTCCGTCATCTTCCCGTCGACGTCAACATTATCCCCGACGACATAGCCTGGACGCGCAAAAAGCTCCTGACCGCCGACATGGATTCGACCATGATCAACGAGGAGACGATGGAAGAGCTGGCCGATATCCTCGGCTGCCGCGCCGAAGTCGAGCGCTTGACCGATCTCGCGATGACGGGCGCGATCGAGTATGCGCCGTCGCTCCGCGCCCGCGTCGCGCTGCTCGCCGGGCTCAGCGTCGCACAAGTCGAAGACATTGCGCGCCGCAGATTGAGCCCCATGGCCGGCGCGGAAACGCTGGTCGCCACCATGCGCGCCAATGGCGCTGCCACTGCGCTCGTCACCAGTGGGTTCAGTTTGATGGCGAAACCCGTCGCCGAGCGCATCGGCTTTGACACCTGTCAGGCCAATACGCTCGAAATTGATAATGGCCGACTGACCGGGCGGCTGGTCGAACCCCTGCTCGGCGCGCCGGAGAAACGCCAGGCCTTGCACCGGCTGGCATCGGCTGCCGGCCTTGATCCTGTTCTAACGATCGCGGTTGGCGACGGCACCAACGATATCGAGATGCTGCAAGCCTCTGGCCTTGCCGTTGCCTATCGCGCCAAGCCGCGCGTCGAAGCGGCTGTGCGCGCCTTGCCCCACGGCGCCATCATTTGCCATTCGGACCTGACGGCGCTGCTCTATCTGCAGGGCTACAGGCGCGAGGAGTTCGTGGTCTAGCTCAGCGACCGAGGATCGCAATGCGCAGATTGACCACCGCCTGACGCACGCTCGCCATCCGGTCGCGCATCCACGGCCGCCAGGTGACCGACATCATGGCGATCCACGGCTTCCAGCGCGTCCACGCCTGCTTGATCTCGAGCTTGACGGCCGTCTTCAGCATGCGGCTGTAGCGCCAGACCCACGACCCGCGGATCTGCGCAAAGATTGCGTCCTTCCACGGAACGAACCAGGCATAGGCGCGCGCGAACCACTGGAGCTTCATCAAAGCTGGTTTGGTCAGCATGAAGATGCGGGCGACGAGCGCGGTCGACGCGATCTTGGCGCCAATGAACAGCCCGGTTGCCGCCGCCACCTGACCTTTGGCGAGCAGCCACATGGCGAGAAACTTCAACGGCAGCAGAAATGTCGTCGGCAGCGCGAAGACGATCAGCGCGCCATACGGCGGCAGCTTACCGATCCACTGTTCGAGCCGGGCGATGAGCTTGAAGCGCGCCAGCCAGCCGAGCAATTCCGAGAGCGGCTTCCATCCCCACTCTTCGAACAGCACGATAAACGCTGCGACAAGTTGCAGAGCCGTCATCAGCACGGCGCGAACAATCCGCCAAACGATGCGCGCGGTATCGCGCACGGCCTCGCCGGCCTGTAGGCCGTAGGGGCCGGGACTGTATTTGTGGGGGAGTTCCGGGTCCGTCATGTTGCGGCAATGATAGCCGAATTCCGGGATCAGGGCGTTAACGGCGCTGCCAGCGTCCCAGCGCCCGGGCCGGCCAAAAGCCAGCTAAGAAAATCAGTCGAGGCCGCTGATCTCGGAGACGAATTTCTGCTGGAAAGCGCGGCCGAAGTCTTCGAACCCATTTGCCTTGATCAAAAATCCTGCCGGCCCGCCGATGACTTCAACCGGGAAGGGCTTGGCATCGAAGTGGACTTCTCGCTGCCGGCGGAGCGGGTGACGCGCTCGCTCGACCGGATCATCGAATGGCGGGGATCACCGCAAGTGATCAGGGTCGACAACGGCCCCGAATATATCAGCGGACAACTTCTGCGATGGGCTGGCGATCGTGGCATTGCGATCCAGCACATCCAGCCGGGCAAGCCGCAGCAGAACGCCTACGTTGAACGATATAACCGGACGGTCCGGCACGAATGGCTGGATCAATACATGTTTGCAAGCATCAAGGAGGTGCAGGACTACTCCACCGGATGGCTCTGGACTTACAACAACGACCGCCCCAACATGGGGCTTGGCGGAATAACACCCGCTCAGAAACTGAAACTGCAAACGGCCGCGTAAGTTCTACGATCGAACCCCACTAAAAATGGGGGGATTGCCTCACGTCCTGGCGCGTGGCGTCGCCGCGCAAGCCGTCGAGGACGATGCGGATCTTCTCTTCAGCTGAGTACTGCTTGCGGGTCGCCCGGCGGATGTCTCTGACGAGCCGTTCGGACGGCGACTGACCGGACGTTGACAAGCTTACCGGTGTTCCTGGCGTGCTGGTTTCGTGTCTCATGCCCACTCCTCAGGGGGTGACGATGAGCCTGAAATCCTCCGTTCCTCAAGCCGCTAATTCTGTCTCACAGGTGCTGATGTCGGACACTCTCGGCACTGTCACGTTTGCCGCCGACGGCGAAATAACGACGTTCGACGTGGCCCTCGATGCGCCGGAGTTTGCCGAAGAGTTTCTGTCGATGCGGCCGTTCCGCTGTCTCGCGGGCGCCAAGGAGACGTGGTGCCACCTGCCCTACCCGTACGAAACCAAAAAACGCAGCGCGGCGAACGATCTCGCCGATCTGGAGTATGCTGTGCTGTTCTTATTCAAGCCACCGGCCGGGTACGGCATCGACGCATGGAATGGGCTCTACTTCAAACTTGCAATGGATAACGATGGCAACCTCGACGGCACCTTGCACGAGGCCGATTTCAACGTGCTGGCTGTTCCGCCTGAGCGCGGCAATTTGCGTCCGGTTGAGCACTCGGCACTGACGCCGGTCACGGCCGGCGCGCATAGATTTTCTCGTTTAAAGATTAGGTGAAAAAC
This sequence comes from Hyphomicrobium sp., assembly GCA_031415475.1. Classification (GTDB taxonomy): domain Bacteria; phylum Pseudomonadota; class Alphaproteobacteria; order Rhizobiales; family Hyphomicrobiaceae; genus JAGVSR01. Next base: position 1,513 of record JANORU010000168.1, on the reverse strand, counting down.
TGCGGACAACCTGATGCGACCGACTTCAGGCTCGAGTCGCAAAAATTGGTCGGAGCGAGAGGATTTGAACCTCCGACCCCCAGTCCCCCAGACTGGTGCGCTAACCAGGCTGCGCTACGCTCCGATTTTGTCGCCGATAGAGACGGTGCCGGTGGCGGGGGAGGCCGCCGGTCTGGCTTGGGGCTAGATGGATTGCCGTAAAACTGGCGGATCGCTGAGGCCGTCCCAAGCCGGAGCCTGTCTCTACTGGCGCCGTCCCGGCCGGTCAACCGTCTTCTGTCCATGTGGTGATTTCGATTGGCGACGCCAAAAGTGCGGAAAGTCGGGGCCGATCGACGGGCATGAGCCGCATCGGCGATGGCAGCGTCGGCGCCGGCAGGGCGACGGCGGCACGCCAATGCTCGAAGTCTGCCCCCTGTCGTTCTGCTCCAATCCTGGCGAGATCGAGGTCGTGAACAGCGATGTCCATCGCCGGCGAAGACATGACGAGCGAGGAAGACATGGCGCGCGCGCCAGACTTGGTGACACCGGCCTCGGTCAGCTGGCGGCCGATGCCGTGACCGCGCGCCTTGGCCAGCGCTTCGAGACGGACCCAGGCAGCAATGGTGGCGACGGGTTCAGGGGCAGAGGGCTCGGCGGCGACGGGGGGTGCGGCACCGCTATCGCTGGCCGCCGCGATCAGCGCAGCACGCCGCTCCGGCGACAGGCGAACGTCACGCACGACTTCGAGATCGACGCCAATGGCGGCGTCCCGCGTCAATCCGATGATTGCGTAACAGCCGCTGTGGGCCAGATTGAAGTCGCCGGCGAGACCCGGCAGCGTCGGCTTGCCATGCTCGCCGTATTGCAGAGCGACGTCGGCCCATCCGGCGCCGAAGTGATGACGCATCAGCAGGCGCAGGGCGCGGTGGGCGGTCAGACGGCGGCTCTGGCGTTGGCTGTCACCGGCACTGTGCGACAAGCGCAGCTCATCGGCTCTCGGCAGCAGGCGGAATTCGTGATCGAGGTCGGCGAGCGCCTTGTCGGCGGCATCGAGATCGGCGAGCCAGATCGCTGTCGATGGCTGGCCGGGATTGCCGCTCGCCATGCTCAACCGCGCGCGGCGGGGCGGCGCGGAGCCCGCGGTGCGGCGGCCTCTGGCTTTTGGCCCTTGAGAAGCCGGCGGCAGGCTTCGAGTTCAACGACGGCCTGACTGAGAAGGGCTTTCAGGTCGCCGCGCGCAGCGGTCGCTGGTGCCGCAACCTTTACAGCGGCTGCGGGCTGTTTGCCGGCCTTCGCGGCCCGCCGGCTGACCGGGGTTTCGCGGGCGGCGGCGGCTTTCACCTGATCGACGCCCTGTTCGCGCAGGATCTTCTGCACCCCTTTGATGGTGTACCCTTCGGCGTGCAGCAGATGGCGTATGCCGCGCAGCAATTCGAGATCCTCGGGACGGTAGTAGCGCCGTCCGCCGCCGCGCTTCATCGGCCGGATTTGCGGAAACTTGGCCTCCCAGAATCTGAGCACGTGCTTGGGC
>JANORU010000167.1:0-4458 GCA_031415475.1 Hyphomicrobium sp. | reverse complement strand
GCCAAAACCGATGCAGCGCATCAAAGTTTGAGTGCCCAGTTTGCCGCCCACGGTACCGACGGTTTGATGCACCGGCGCTATCTGGCATTGGCGTGGGGCGTGCCACGGCGGCCGCGTGGGTCAATCAACGCCAATCTGGCGCGTAGTGAAAAAAATCGCACCAAGATTGCGGTGGTCGGAGAGAACTTTGGCCGCCATGCGGTCACTCACTACGAAGTGCTCGAAGAATTTGGCGATACCAACGCCAAGCCGGTCGCCTGTCTCGTGCGGCTCGAACTCGAGACGGGACGAACGCACCAGATCCGCGTGCACATGGCCCACATCGGCCACCCGCTGCTCGGTGACAGAACCTATGGGTCCGGCTTCCAATCGGCCGCCGCGCGACTGGGCGTCGAGGCACAGACGGCACTCCAGGTGCTCGGCCGCCAGGCCCTGCACGCAGCCGAACTCGGATTTGCTCATCCGAGAACCGGCAAAATTAAGCCCTTCACAAGCCCGCTGCCGCCTGACTTCGACCATTTGCTGCAAGCCATGCGCGCACAACTCCGGGGTCCCGGGGGGTGCACTGGGACGGCCGCTAACCGGCGTTTAACCAAGGATGCAAGGCAGCGGCGATGCTGAAGTCCGGTTAACCGGGAAACGGTATGATCACATCAGATCTTTCGCCAGCAAATCGGATTGACCGCCATGGGCCTGCGCTTTCGTATCCTCTCCGCCCTCTATCTTGTCATCATTCTGATCGGAACCAACAGCGAGATGCGGCTGTTCGGCGGGGTGCTGGACGTCTTTATCGGGCTGGCGGCACTACTGATCCTGTCGATCATTGCGCTCTGGCCGAACGCCTCGCGCGCCGATCGGATCGATCGTGCCGTGGACGGCGAGCATTGGGCCGACCGGATTGACTACGAAAACCGTAAGCAAGTGGCCGAGCGGGATCCGCTGGCGTTTCTGCGCAATCGATAATTGCACTTGCAAGTCAAGGCATCGTGATCGGTCTTGAGGGACCGGGACGGCTTTTTCTCTTACAATCCCCCAAAACCGGTCAATCCCCCAAAACCGGTCAACCCGTGGAGCCCAGCCTTGCTGGCCTGGCGGGGCCTGGAAAAACCACTGTTGGATACACATATACCCGTCCAACAAAATGGAGCGACGGCTCCGGTGCCGGGAGGCGCCGTCCGTCGACGGGAAAAATGGCGACGAAATCACTTCCAGCGCTGGCCGGCGGTTCTGCCGGGCTGTCGCGCTACCTTGCGGAGATCCGCAAGTTTCCGATGCTTGAGCCGGACGAGGAATACATGCTCGCCAAGGCGTGGCGGGAGCATGCCGATTCGGCCGCGGCGCAGAAACTCATCACCTCGCATCTTCGGCTCGTTGCGCGCATCGCCATGGGCTACCGCGGCTACGGCTTGCCGATCGGAGAAGTCGTGCAGGAGGGCAACGTTGGCCTGATGCAGGCGGTCAAAAAGTTTGAGCCTGACCGCGGCTTCCGCTTAGCAACCTATGCCATGTGGTGGATCCGCGCCTCGATCCAGGAATACGTTCTGCGCTCGTGGAGCCTTGTGAAAATGGGCACCACGGCGGCGCAGAAGAAGCTGTTCTTCAACCTGCGCCGGGCCAAGAGCCAGTTGCAGGCGCTGGAAGAGGGCGACCTGAAGCCCGAGCACGTCAAAGCCATCGCCAAGAAGCTGGCGGTGCCCGAAGCTGACGTTGTGTCGATGAACCGCCGCCTTTCGGGCGACGCGTCGCTCAATGCGCCGGTCCGTGCCGACAGCGAAATTGGTGAATGGCAAGACTGGTTGGTGGACGACACGCCCGACCAGGAGGAACGCCTAGTCGAGAGCGAAGAACTCAATCATCGCAAGGGCATGCTCGCCAAGGCGCTCGGCACGCTGTCTGAACGCGAACGGCGGATTTTCGAAGCCCGCCGGCTGGCCGAAGATCCGGTGACGCTCGAAGACCTCTCGACCGAATTCAACGTCAGCCGGGAACGCATCCGGCAGATCGAGGTCCGGGCGTTCGAGAAGGTGCAGGAAGCGGTCAAAGGTGCGGCCATGCAAGCTGGCGTGCTGTAACACGGTCGTGGTGTTGCCGTGCCCAATCTTGCGTCACACGAACTTCGAACGAATCACCTATGAGTCTTCTTGAGCGGGAGAGCCGCCTGCGCGCCATGCCGGTTATCGGCATGGTTCGCTGATGGTGCGTGCGTCAGAGAACAAAGGGTTTTTGAACCCGATGAATACTCTGTGCCGGCTGAGAGAGGCTGGCCAACTAGACTGTGGTGATGAACGGCGGACTTGGACGGGTCCGCTAGAGGGATCGCTGCTGCAGTCGCGCAATTCGTCACTTGCTCAGAGCCGTCCACGACCGCCGCTTCCCACCCAAACCGCACGTGAAAGCACTCGCCGGCACGCTGCCACCCAGGCAGACGCTGGCGTGCGTGGCTTTCGACGTTTGCGGCAAGGATGGGCCCGACGGGGCTTCGGTAGCGGTGCCACGACCCTGGATGGAGTGCCTTATGCGACAGCACTTTCGTCGACGTATGAGTTCTCAATTGCCCAGTACCCACTCTCGGCCAAGTCCTTACTGGCTTTATGAACTGCTCTGGCGACTCACTCCGTTGCATCCTCCAAGTAGTGCGTGACTGACGCCGGGCCGCCGTTACTCGCAACGTAGTGCGCGGCAAGACACAACAGAAAAGGCCGGTCTCGCGACCGGCCTTTGATTTATCTCAGTTACGCGATCGAATTTTTTCGCGGTTTTCCGAGCTGGGCCGCCTACATCGGCAGCCGGGCGATCTGGTGGCTGAAGTAGTTCTCGACCGCCGTCGTGATCGAATCGGCCACCTTATCGCGCCAGGGGCCGGACTTGAGCTGGGCGGCGTCTTCCTTGTTGGTCACGTAGGCGAGTTCAATGAGGACGGACGGAAACTGCGCCGTCTTCAAGACCCGGAACGACGCCTGCTGATCGGGATCATCACGCATGGTCGTCGACTCTCCCATGTATTCAATCACCGACCGGGAAAAAATCGTTGTCCGCTCCTGGGTCACGGCCACTTCGCGGTCGGCTAGATCGGCGAGAATGCCGCGAACGGTCGAAACATCAGCGTCGCTGTCGCTGGCTTTTTTAAGCGTTGAAACTTCGCTCGACGACAGAACATTGTCGCCAGCGTCACCCATTGCCGAGCGCTTCAGCGAATTGGCTACTTGTGGCCTCAATGAATAGATGGTGGCGCCACGAGCCTTGGTACCGGCATAGTCGGCGTGGACTGCGATGAACAACGCTGCTTTGTTTTTCTCGGCAAACTCGCGACGCTCGTCGAGCGGCACAAAGAAATCTTTGTCACGCGTCATCAAGACTTTGTAACGCCCCTTGGCTTCGATCTTGTCTTTCAAGACCTTTGCGAACGCCAGCACGACTTCTTTTTCAACCGTGCCGTTCTTGACCGCTCCGGTGTCATCGCCGCCATGGCCGGGATCGATGACGATGGTCGGCTTGTAGGCCGATTTCGCTTTGACGTCCGGGCGCACGGCGCGTTGCGGAATGGGTGGCTGCAGTCCAGCGGCGCCGAGCGCGAACGGCGCGGTTTTGAGTGCCTTGCGGGCCGGCTTCATAACCGAACTGGCGGGCAGAATTTCGATGGCCAGGTGCTGCGACAAGCCATCTGCCGATTTGACGATCTTAGCGCTGTCGACGATGACGGGTTGCGTCACATCGATAACAACCCGTGACTTTCCAGGGGCCGCAAGGCCGGCACGGAACGAACGAACCAGACCCGTTGGCGTCGAGCCCAGCTCCGACGGCAGCGCGAGCTTGACGTCGGGCAACTCGACCACAACGCGGTTGGGATTGGAGAGCGCCATGACATCGAATTTAACGGATTTTTCGAGGCCAATAACAAACCGCGTGCGCGTTTGTTGCGGCTTCGGCGCGGCTTTCGCGCTTGGCTCCGCACTCGCGGCAGTATCCTGCAGCGCGACGTCAACCGGCTCGGGGGTCGCGGCAGTCTCGGCCACGGCTTGACCGGCGGCGGCCGCGAGGCCGGCAAAACAGGCTGCCAGTGGCGCACTGCGCCACATCGAGCGGAAATTCATCGTGTTCGACCCCCGTCTACGCACTACATGCCATTGTGCGGGCAAGTCATTCTAAGTGCCGCCCGAAAATGGCGTTTTCCGGGACAACATCAGGCTTTGTTATGGAACTGGAAAGGTTAATCCCGGACTAACGAGTGGTCCGCTCGGCCGTCCCGACACTTCTGACGGTTGTTCAGCGCTTGGGGATTCCGCCCGCCGTCCAGCGTTCCCGGGTCTTATCGTCGGCCTCTCGGGCATCGACCCAGGTGCCCGCCCCGTCAGAAGAGGTCTCCTTCTTCCAGAACGGAGCGCGGGTCTTGAGGTAGTCCATCAGGAACTCGGCCGCCTCGAATGCCGCTTGGCGATGGACCGACGCCGCTACAACGAG
>JANORU010000166.1:0-2099 GCA_031415475.1 Hyphomicrobium sp. | reverse complement strand
CACACGACGCGCATCCCCATCGCGGCGTGAAGCTGCTACTTGACGAGAACCTGTCGCGCAGGCTGGTTGCGGCGCTTCAGGATTTGTATCCCGGCACTACGCACGTGGAATTCGTTGGACTTGAGGGTGCGGCTGATCTTGCCATTTGTGATTACGCAGGCGAGCACGGCTTTGTGATGGTGACCAAAGACGTGGATTACGACCAGATCATCGCGCTGCGCGATTTCTACCCGAAGCTAATCCGGCTGACGCTCGGCAACCCGAGCAATGCCGAGACGCTTCATGCGCTACGCTCTGCCGCGTCAGAAATTATTGCGGCACTCAACAATCCGAATCGCGGGATGGTGGAGCTGGGGTGATCGTGCCGCAGTCTGCGTAGATCGGATACCCGAACGGGTTCCGACTAGCAAGCTCGGGCTAGTCGTCCGTCACCCTTCCCATGGGACAATTGGCTATGGCTATCGCTCGCGTCATCCGCAAAACCACGCAACACGAGGCGAACGACGACGTTCGCGACCTGGCGTACTGGTTGTCGCGTCCGGTGGCGGAGCGTGTTGCGGCGGTTGAGGCGCTGCGCAAACCGGTGCTGGAGGCGTTGCCCCTTGCTGAACAAAGACTTCAAAGAGTTTATCGAGTTACTACGCTCAAACGCGGTTGAGTTCCTTGTGGTCGGCGCGCATGCGCTAGCCGTTCACGGACGACCGCGTTACACGGGTGATCTCGATATCTGGGTTCGGCCTCAACCCGACAATTTCGCCCGACTTATCAGAGCGCTTGATGCGTTCGGATTTGCGGCGCTTGGCGTGTCCGCCGAAGACTTCATGGCACCGCAGGCGATGGTGCAGCTTGGCTACCCACCCGTACGGATCGATCTGCTCACCTCGCTTGACGGCGTGACTTTTGATGACTGCTTCGCGCATAGGCTGGATGTGACGACTGGCGGGACGCTGCTGCCCGTCATTTCCATCGACGATCTGATTTGCAACAAGCTCGCGACCGGTCGCGCGAAAGACCGCGTCGACGTGGAGTCTTTGCGGGCCCATGACCGCAAATAACGATTTCTGGGAAACTATCGCCTTTCGCCATTGAATGACCCACGCCAACATGTCTGACGCCCTAGAAAAACCTCCGCTGCCTGATCGCCTCTGCGCCGACCCGAAGAGCCCGCACCACGATGCGGAAGCGTTCGCGCGCAACATCGGCATTCGTCTCAACGATAAGGAGCGCAACGACGTTGAGGAATACTGCATCAGTGAAGGCTGGGTGAGAGTGCCCGTGGGCAAAACGCGGGATCGCAAGGGGCAGCCGCTGACGATCAAGCTCAAGGGTAAGGTCGAGGCTTATTACCGCACGTAGTGGTGCGCACAGCGCTCGGTGGTGATGGTGGGCACGGGGTGCCCACCCTACGGAGATTGTGATCGTCGGCGATGCCTTGGTGCGCGCTCAGGCGCACACCGTACGCCGCTGCGCCGCTGCGATGATTGTGCAAACAACCGCTACTTCACTGCGGCAAGCTCTTTCTTGATCGAGATTTCGTCTTCTTCGCGGAAGCGGCGACTGCCGCATTGTTCTTTCCACGCGATGACTTGTTTTTGCTGTGGTTCCACGCGATCATTGATGGTTTTGTTGCGGCCGTTGATGGCGTCGATGCGTGCGTTCAACGCATCAACTCGCCCGCGCTGAACCTGCTGTGCGGCGTTGAAGCTTTCCACGCTTTGTTGATGCTGGCGATTTTTCTCGATGAGCTTGACGCGATCCGCTTCGTGCGCCGCCTTTTCGTCATCGGTCTTCATCGTGAGCGCGCGCGATTCAAGCTCGGAGACGATGGCGCTCATGGCGTCGCGCTCGGCGGTGAGGCTCGCCAAACGCGCGCGATTTTCGTCGGTGGTGCGGGTCATCTCGGCTTGATCGAACTTGACCACCGCTTGATCGCGCACGAAATTTTGCTGCTCCTGGGTGATTTCGGCAGCGGCAGTCTCATTCGCCCGATTGAGCATCATGCAGGCTCGCAGCTCGTCGAGCGTCATGATTTTGTCGGGACGCGCCGGCGAGGGTGAGGTTGATTGCGCGTGGGCGTGACTGATGACGAACTGGGAAAG